>NZ_JBRREB010000048.1:0-36087 GCF_056759995.1 Stenotrophomonas sp. STEN030
GCCGCGGCGCGCCGCCCGCCCCCGGCGCCCCCCGCCCGCGGCGGCCGCCCCCCCCGCCCCCCCCCCCCCCCCCCCCCCCCCCCCCCCCCGCCCCCCCCCCCCCCCCCCCCACTACAGGTGTGTCACCTCAGCGCTGGCAATACCCGCACCACACCGTTGCCCGCTGGCCTATGCTGGCATAGCGCAGTGCACGTCCACATTGCTTGCAGTTCTCGCCTTCGCGTCCGTACACCAGCAGCTCCTGTTCGAAGTAACCCGGCGCACCATCGGGGCTGATGAAGTCGCGCAAAGTGGTCCCGCCACGGGTGATCGCATGACCCAGGATTTCCTTCACCGCATCGGCAAGGCGCTGGTAGCGCGCCCGCGATACCTTGCCGGCTTCGCGCAAGGGATTGATGCCGGCCATGAACAGGCTTTCCGCCGCGTAGATATTGCCGACGCCGACAACAATCCCCTGGTCCATCAGGAAAGTCTTGATCGGCGCCTTGCGTCCACGGCTACGCTGGAACAGATAGTCGCCATCAAACTCATCCTCCAGCGGTTCCGGACCAAGTCCAGCCAGCAGCTCGTGCGTTTCGCCTGCTGGCTGCCATAACAGGCAACCGAAACGACGCGGATCGTTGAAGCGCAGCAGGCGGCCGTCTTCCAGGCTGATATCCACATGGTCGTGCGCACGCACCGGTGTGTCGCCTGGCAGCACCCGCAGACTGCCGGACATGCCCAAGTGCAACACCGCGCTGCCCAGTTCGGTATCCAGCAGCAGGTATTTGGCGCGACGACGGATCGCCTCGATGCGCTGGCCCGGCAGCAGCTGTTCGATCTCGACGGGAATCGGCCAACGCAGATCCGGCCGGCGCAGGATCACACCGTGGATGCGGCGTTCCAGCAGATGCGGCTCCAGCCCGCGCCGGGTGGTTTCTACTTCGGGTAGTTCTGGCATGCGAGTCTCAAGGCGTTTGTGTTTGATTGCTTTTGTGGGAACGGCGTGAGCCGTGAAGCTGGTGATGACGAACGACGGACCTGTATCGATTGCAATGCGCCATCGGCTTCGGCTGGATTGGTAGCCTCGCGGCTTACGCCGCTCCCACAATCAAAATTTCATAGGTCTTGATCAGCGCGGTGGCGCCATCAGCTCGCGGGCGCTCAGGTAGCCGTCGCTGTTGGCGTCCTGGCGCGCGAAACGGGCCAGGATCACCTTGCGCTGTTCTTCGCGGCTGATCGGTTTGCCACGTCCGCCCGGCTGCTCATCCGGCTGCAGCACGCCATCGCCATTGCGGTCCATGTTGTCGAAGGCGTACAGCATCCACTGCAGGTATTCGTCCGGGCTGACCCGGCCATCGCCGTCGCTGTCCATACGTTGCAGGTAGGCGTTGGTGTCCTGCACCTGGGCAATGGCTGGCAACGAGGCAGCAAGCAGGAAAAGAAGGGCAATAGTTTTCATGCGGCGCTGAGCGAATAGCCTTTCAGGCGCGCGGCATAAGCCTGCAATGCAGCGCTGCCGCTGGCTTCGGCTTCCTGGCACCACTGCTGCAGCTGGCGCAGGCGCTCGGCGGCATCATGGCTGCGTGCTTCCAACAAGGCAGACAGACGCGCCCGGTGCTCGACCAGCAGCTTGATGCGGGGGCGTTGCTGCACCCAGCTCTGCAACTGCGCGCGGCAATCGGGTTTGAGCCAACGGCCATCATTGACCAGTCCCTTGCGCATGCGTCGCGGCAACAGCTTGCGCAGCTTGGCGCCTGCAGCAGCCGCTTCTTCCTTCAAGGCAGGCGCGAATACATTGCGCTGGTAATCGGTCATCGCCTGGAAGCGATGCGACAACAGTGCTTTCAAGGTATCTGCATCGGGCACAGCGATGTTCGGACGGATGTCCATCGTCGGCGCAACCCGCAGTACCTTGGCCAGGCGAAGGAACTGCAACAGGCGGATCATCTGCCAGCCGATATCGAACTCCCAACGGCGCATCGAGAAACGTGCCGAGCTTGGGAAGGCATGATGGTTGTTATGCAGTTCTTCGCCACCGATCCAGAACGCCCACGGCGTGAGGTTGGTCGAGGTGTCGGCCGATTCAAAATTGCGATAGCCCCACCAATGGCCGAGGCCATTGACCACGCCTGCGGCCCAGAACGGAATCCACGCCATCTGGATCGCCCATAGCGCGATGCCGGGCAGGCCAAACAGCACCGTGTTGATCACGAACAGCAGGATCGGACCAAGGTTGGCGTGCGGGGTATAGAGCTTGCGCTCGATCCAGTCCTCCGGCGCACCGCGCCCGTACTGCTCGATATCGCCACGCAGCGCGCGGGCTTCGCGGTACAGCTCCACGCCGCGCCAGAACACGTTATTGATGCCCTTGGTGACCGGGCTGTGCGGGTCTTCCTCGGTCTCCACCTTGGCGTGGTGCTTGCGGTGGATGGCCACCCACTCGCGGGTGATCATCGATGTGGTCAACCACACCCAGAAGCGGAATACGTGCGATACCAGCGGGTGGAAATCAACGCCGCGATGGGCCTGGCTGCGATGCAGGTACAAGGTGACCGCGAAGATGGTGAGCTGGGTGAACACCAGCAACACCGCCAGCATGCCCCACCAACCCAGGCCGGCAATGCCTCCGGTAAGGAAATCGAGCAGGGCGTCGGACATCGCGAACACTCCAGGCAGTCGGTGCCAGATGAAACCAGTGCTACACATGATGGGGGCTGTCAGCGCAAACTTCATCCACCGGCGGCAGGTCCGTTGGTCGAATCCTCAGCTGCCGCCTCCAACTGAATGTCCATTGCTCCCGTCGCCGAAGCGGCCCCCCTGATCGAACTGGACCATGCCTGCGTCATTCGCGGCCAGGTCCGCGTGCTGCACGAGCTGAACCTGCGCATCGAGCAGGGCCAGCACACCGCCATCCTCGGGCCGAACGGCTGCGGCAAGTCCTCATTCATCAAACTGATCACGCGCGAGCTTTATCCGCTGGCGCGCGCCGACGGCCATGTGCCGGTCAAGGTGATGGGCCAGACCCGCTGGCAGGTGGACCGGCTGCGCGCGCAGCTCGGCATCGTCACCGGCGACCTGTCCAGCAACCTGTCCAGCATGCCTGGGCTGACCGTGGAGGAAGCAGTGATCGCCGGCTTCTTTGCCAGCTTTGTGGTGCCGGCGCATCGCGACGTCACCGACGCCATGCGCCAACGCGCGCGGCATGCACTGGAGCTGGCGCGTGCCCTGCCCCTGCTGGGCCGCAGCTATGCCGAGCTGTCCGCCGGGGAAACCCGCCGCGTGCTGATCGCCAGGGCGCTGGTCAACCAGCCCAAGGCGCTGCTGCTGGACGAGCCGTCCACCGGCCTTGACCTGATCTCGCGCCAGCACCTGATCGACAGCATGCGTAACCTCGCCCAGCAGGGAATCACCCTGGTACTGGTTACCCACCACATCGAGGAAGTGATTCCGGAGATCAATCGCGTGGTGCTGATGAAGGGTGGCCGCATCTTTGCCGATGGCCGTCGCGCCGAGCTGCTGCGCTCGGGGCCGCTGTCGGAGGTGTTCGGCGGGCCGATTGAGGTGCGCGAGGATGATGGACGGATGTCGGCTTGGGTAGGCGGTTTGTAGGTCGGATTTGCTTGAAGGGCAAAGCGCCCGTCCCCAACCCTCTCCTTGGCTTCACCAAAGAGAGGGGCAGAGCGCAGCAGTTGGTGCGATGATGCCCGCCCGCTCCCGTATTCCCGTTGTCCTCGCAATGTCATCTTCTGTTGCCTCGCTGCGCTTCGGCGCCGCCCTCGCGCTGGCCGCCGTGCTCAGTGCCTGTTCCAGCACCCCCACCCTGCCTTCCACCGCAGGCGGCAACTCCAGCACCAAGGCCATCGGCTATCTGACCGGTACGGCCATCCCCGACAGTCTTGCACTGAGCCCGGCTCCGCCCGCTCCCGGCTCGGCATCGGCACAGCTGGATGAGGCCGTCGCCAGCCAGGCGCTGAGCATGCAAGGCAGCGCACGCTTCGCACAGGCGCATACCGATGCCGACCTGAGCTTCCCGGCCGGCGCCGACCAGTTCAGCTGCGCGCTGGGCGTGGCGGTCACTGCCAAGACCACGCCGGTGCTTTACCGCCTGCTGGAGCGCAGCCGCATCGATGCCAGCGCCGCCACCAAGGCGGCAAAGACGCACTATCAGCGCCCGCGCCCGTTCATGGTCAACAACGCGCCGACCTGCACGCCGGACGATGAAGAAGGCCTGCGCAAGAGTGGCTCCTATCCGTCCGGGCATACGTCGATCGGCTGGGCCTGGGGCCTGATCCTGTCGGAGATCGATCCCGACCATGCCACCGCCTTGATTGAACGCGGTCGCAATTACGGCCACAGCCGTCTGGTCTGCAACGTGCATTGGTATAGCGACGTGCAGCAGGGCCAGTTCATGGGTTCAGCGACCGTAGCGCGGCTGCATGACAACCACGCGTTTGTCGCCGACCTGGCCAAGGCACGCGAAGAGCTTGCCCATGCACGCACGCTCAAGCAGCCGCTGCCGCGTGATTGCGCTGCGGAGACCGCAGCGCTGACCTCGGACATCCCCGAAGCGCGCTGAGCCTCACCTGTAGTGCCGAGCCATGCTCGGCATCGGGGTCCGGAGCATCTTTTTGTGGGGTTGGGGGGTCAGCCGCTAAGCGGATGGTCTATCTGATCGCCTAAAAACCTGCTATTCAAACAATGCGGGCTTCGCGGCTGACGCCGCTCCTACAAACCCTTCGTTCGGCAGGGCTACCGGTACCGCCCCAGCCGAGCATGGCTCGGCTCTACAGTGGCACGATGGTTTCCAACGTCACTGCCTTGTGCCTTGATGAGCGCCTGCGGTTACAGTTCGGGGTCCTCTCATTACGGGACCTCTCATGCCTGTACTCCTTCGCAGTCCACGCCTGCATGCGCTGTTGCTCGCTGCATTGCTGCCCTTCGCCGTGCAGGCACAGACGCCGCGCCTGATCGGCTATGTGATGGACAGCCCCGAGCCGCTGCAGTTGTCGGCACAGAAGCTCGACGTGGTGAATTTCGCCTTCGCCGTGGTCCGCCTCGATGGCACGGTTTACTTGCCCGAGAACGTCGATCCGGCACGCCTGCATGCCGTGGTCGCCAAGCGCGTCGACAACCCCTCACTGCAGATCGTGCTGTCGATTGGTGGCTGGGGTGCCGGCAATTTCTCCGAGGCCGCTGCCAGCGCGCCCGCACGCGCGCGTTTCATCGACAGCAGCGTCGCGCTGATGCACCAGTTCAAGCTCGATGGTCTGGATATCGATTGGGAGTACCCAACCCTCGGTGACGCCGACATCAGCCACAGCCCGGATGATCGCCAGAACTTCACCGTGTTGCTGGAGGAGCTGCGTGCGCGCCTGGACCGCGAGGGCAATGGCAAGCGTCACTACCTGCTGACCATTGCTGCCGCCGAAGGCCGCGCCGCGGAAGGTTTGGAACTACCGCGCATCGCGCAGTCATTGGATTGGATCAATCTGATGACCTACGACTTCTACGGCAGCCTGACCAAGACCACCGGCCATCATTCCGGGCTTGCGCGCTCATCGCTGGCTACTCCGCAGGGTCGCACCACCGTGGATGCGGTGAAGTACTTCCTTGATGCGGGCGTGCCGGCTGCCAAGATCAATGTCGGCGTGCCGTTCTATGGCCGCACCTTTGGTGATGTCGGCACCGACAACAATGGTCGTTTCCAGAAGTTCACCAAGGAAGGTGGCTTCATCACCTGGCGTGACATCGTCCACACCCGTCTCAACGCGCCGGACTGGCAGCGACTTTGGGATGATGAGGCGCAGGTGCCGTGGCTGTGGAATGCCAAGGAGCGACGCATGATCAGCTACGACGATCCGCAATCACTGCTGATCAAGGCCAACTACGTGAAACAGCAGGGCCTGGGCGGCATCATGTATTGGGAGCAACGCGGGGATGACAACGAGCAGTTGCTTGATGTGTTGCATGAGGCATTGCGCTGATCCGGTAGTGCCGAGCCATGCTCGGCAGAGGCCTTCCCCGCAAAAGCTGCCCTCACCCCAACCCCTCTCCCGCATGCGGGAGAGGGGCTAGATTGGCCGCGCGCTGCAGCGCCAAGTAGTGCTGAGCCATGCTCGGCAGGGGCTTCACCGACGCGGCTTTGTGGGAGCGGCGTAAACCGCGAAGCCTGCATTGCTTCAATCGCAAGCACTACCGCAATCTGATCGGCCCTCGGCTTCGCGGCTTACGCCACTCCCACAAGATGTTCGGCAGGCTATCGGTAAGGCCCGTTGCCGAGCATGGCTCGGCACTACAGAAAGGCAGAAGGCGCGGATTGCTCCGCGCCTTCTTCGTTACATCACACAAACCTGTGCTTAGAAGCGGGTCTTGAACTCCACGCCCCACAGACGCGGCTCGTTGATGAAGCCGGTGCGGTTGTTGAAGTCGATGCCGCCGGTGGCGCGGATCTGGTTGGTGATGTTGCGGCCGTACAGCGCCACGTCGTAATCACCGTCATTCCACTGGTAACCCACGCGCAGGCCGCCTTCAAGCAGCGACTTGCCGGTGAATTCCTTGGATTCGTACAGGAAGAAGTTCACTTCGCTGCGATAGACCCAGTCGGTGAACACGTACAGCTGGGTGCCATCGGCCAACGGCAGCGACCAGCGCGCGGTCATGTTGTGGGTCCACTCTGGTGCCTGCGGCAGCGGGTTGCCGTTGATCCGCGCCTTGCCGTTGACGATCGGGTCGGTCACTTCGCAGTCGAAGCACGGCGCCACGTCCAGATCCGAATCCTTGATCTCGGTATGGTTGTAGCCGCTGCCCAGGGTGACCAGCAGGTTGTCGGTCAGGTAGGCCTGCAGATCCAACTCGAAGCCCTGGCCCACGCTCTTGTCGGCATTGAGCAGGATGTTGGCGTTGCCATCAACACCACCCACGGCGGTCAGCTGCTGGTCCTTGACCCGGTAGTGGTAGATGCTGGCGTTCAAACGCGCGCGGTTGTCCCAGAAATCCGCCTTTACGCCGGCTTCGAAGGACAGCACGGTTTCCGGATCGGCGACGGTCTTGTTGTTGAACGCACCCGCCGACTGGATCGAGCTGCCACGGAAGCCGGTGGCAACGCGGCCGTAGACGTTGACCGTGTCATTGACGGCGTAGGTGGCCGAGAAGTCCCAGTTGAACTTCTTGTCCTTGGTCGAGGCCGACAGATAGGGATCGACAGCGTCGCCCTTGGCATAGGCCGCCTGCTGCGCGGCGAGCAGGCCAGCGAGGTCGCACTTGCTGGACAACACGCACGGCGCGTAGCCGGTGTTCCAGTAATCCTTGACCTTCAGGTCCTTCTTGTCGACGGTGTAACGCACACCGGCGCGCAGTTCCAGCTTGTCGGTGGCCTGGAAGTTCAGGCCGCCGAATACTGCCCAGGCATCGTTGGTCTGGTTGATGCGCTGGAAGCCATCCTGCTTGCTGCCGTTGGTGGTGTCGTAGCTGACGCTGTCGACGTCGTAGTCTTCCTTGAAATAGAACACGCCGGTCTGCCAGTTCAGCGGGCCTTCGTTCTGCGACTCAAGACGCAGTTCCTGGGTCCACTGCGAGTGGCTGGGAATGCCATCGGCGGTTTCCGAGGCGAACGGTACGTCTTCGGTGAAGTACGGGCCGGAGGTGCCGTCGATGTCGCCGACGCTGAAGGTATCAACGGTCTCGTAACCGGTGATCGAGGACAGCTTGTAGTTGCCAAGGTCCCAGCTCAGGCGCGCATTGGCACCGCTGCTGTCGAGCTCGGAATGGTTCAGGCCGTCGATCGATACCTTGTCCGGGTCGAAGCCGGGCACGAAGTCGTTGCTGCCCTTCTTGAAGATGTTGCCGCGGAACAGGCGTGCGGTGCCGTTGAGGTGGCGCTTGTGCGCGCCCAACAGTGCTTCGAAGTTGTCGCCTTCGTACAGGAACTGCGCACGCACAGCCGACTCGTCATAACCTTCCAGGCCATCGTTCGGGCCGGTGCCGGTGTTCTTCACCCAGTCGTCGCGGCGCTGGTACAGGGCCGACACGCGGGCCGACCAGCGCGCGCTCAGCGCGCCACCGACGGCGGCTTCAACATTCCACAGATTGTCACTGCCGTAGCCGACCTTGCCGTAGCCTTCGAACTCCTGCGACGGACGCACCGAGTCGAACTTGACCACGCCGGCCGGGGTGTTGCGGCCGAACAGCGAGCCCTGCGGGCCGCGCAGCACTTCCACCTGATCCACGTCGAAGATCGGGAAGCCCTTCAGGATCGGGTTTTCCTGCACGATGTCGTCGTATACCAGCGAGACCGGCTGCGAGGTATTCAGACGGAAGTCGGTGTTGCCGTAGCCGCGGATGTAGAAGCGCGGGAAGGCACGGCCGAACGAGGATTCGATGTTCAGGCTGGGCACGCGGCCGGACAGGTAACGCACGTCGGTACCACCGGAGGCCAGCGCATCAAGCTTCTCGCCGCTGACGGTGCTGATCGACACTGGCACGTCCTGGATGTTCTCCACCTTGCGTGCGGCGGTGACCTTCACCGCATCCAGCGTGGCGGCTTGCTTCTGGGCCGGGGTCGCATCCTGCGCGGCAGCGGTGAGTGGCAGTACGGCGAGAACGGCAACAAACAGCGGATGCGCAGCCGGCAGGCGGCGGCGGACGGTACGGGTCGGGGACATGGCGGAGAAGGGCCTGTTGAGGAGGAATGGGGAACTGCGCCTAGCATTTAATTGTTGCAGTACAACATTCGTATCGCAATCGTTCAGGTATTCAGCGGCATGACGCCTGTCAGGGGTGTGAAGCCCGTCCGCCGCATAGACTTGGCACTTACTTCCCGCCCAGGCACCTTGTCATGACCCAGTGGTATTTCCATATTCCCGGCCAGGCCGACCGCGTCGGCCCGATGGACGACGAGGCCGCGCGCCGCTTTGCCCAGGGTAGCCGCCAGGCACTGGCCTGGCGCGAGGGCATGCAGGGCTGGCAGGCGGTGACCGAAATCGCCGACTTCGGCGGCCAGGCCGGCCCGCCGCCGATGCCGCCGCCGGTAGGTGGCAGGGGCAATCGTGCCGACGATATCGACTTCCGCATCATCGGGCATGAGATGCAGTTCGTGGAAATCGAACTCGACCCCGGTGAAAGCGCGATTGCCGAGGCCGGCGCGCTGATGTTCAAGGATTCAACCGTGCAGATGGACACCGTGTTCGGCGATGGCCGCCACGAGGGCCAGGGCGGCGGCTTCATGGACAAGCTGATGTCGGCCGGCAAGCGTGTGATCACCGGTGAAAGCCTGTTCGCCACCGTGTTCACCCACACCGGCAACGGCAAGGCCAAGGTCGCCTTCGCCGCGCCCTACCCCGGCACGGTGATCCCGATGAAGCTGGACCAGCACGGCGGCAAGCTGATCTGCCAGAAGGACAGCTTCCTGGCCGGCGCGCGCGGCGTGCAGGTCGGCGTGCATTTCCAGCGCAAGGTGATGACCGGCCTGTTCGGCGGCGAGGGCTTCATCATGCAGAAGCTCGAAGGCGATGGCTGGGTGTTCGTGCACGCCGGTGGCTGCGTGGTGGAGCGTGAGCTGGCCGCGGGTGAGCGTATCGATGTTGATACCGGCTGCGTGGTCGCTTACCACGCCGGCGTGGACATGGACGTGCGCCGCGTGGCTGGGTTGAAGAGCATGTTCTTCGGTGGCGAAGGCGTATTCCTGGCCACCCTGACCGGCCCCGGCAAGGTATGGCTGCAGTCGCTGCCGTTCTCGCGCCTGGCAGGCCGCATGTTTGCCGCTGCGCCGCAGGGTGGCGGGCAGAGCCGCGGTGAAGGCTCGGTGCTGGGCGGGCTGGGGCGCTTGCTGGATGGGGATAACAAGTTCTGATTGCTGGCTGGAGCAAAGCCCAGCGTAAAAGGTGGCTTTGCTTTGGCTCCCAGCCCTTGCCTCGTCATTCCCGCGTAGGCGGGAATCGCTCCTGCCTTTGCTTTTGCTCTAGGTCTTAACCTCAAAAGCCAGAGCGATCCCCGCCTACGCGGGGATGACGATCTCTTTTCCTCAGCACACTGAACCCGAATCGCAGCCCCACCTAAACGGCTCCGCTTGCTGCCACGTGCCCTCCCAGCGCAAAGCGCTATGCTGGCGCCCTTTCCAATACCCCTGTTCATCATGAAAGCGCGCAACGCCCGTCTGCTGCTGTCCCTCTCCTTGTTCGGCCTGCTGGCAGCCTGCGGCGGCGAGAACACCAAGCCCACCCCGCCCGCAGCGGTGCAGCCGACCACGCCGGTAAGGCCGGTCAAGATCGGTGTGGCGCTGGGCGGTGGCGCGGCCAAGGGTTTCGCCCATATCGGCGTGATCAAGATGCTGGAAGCCAATGGCTTCGAGCCGGTGGTGGTATCCGGCACCAGCGCTGGCAGCGTGGTGGGTGCGTTGTATGCCAGCGGCATGGACGCCTTCCAGATGCAGCAGAAGGCCGTCGCGCTGGATGAAGCCAGCATCCGCGATATCCGCCTGTTCTCCGGCGGTCTGGTGCAGGGCCAGAAGCTGCAGGACTACGTCAACGCGCAGGTTGGCAACAAGCGCGCCGAACAGCTGAAGAAGCCATTCGCGGCGGTCGCCACGCAGCTGGAAACCGGTGAGCGCGCGGTATTCGTGCGCGGCAATGTCGGCCAGGCGGTGCGCGCTTCCAGCTCAATTCCCGGCGTGTTCGAGCCGGTGATCATCGGTGGCAAGAGTTATGTCGACGGCGGCGTGGTCAGCCCGGTGCCGGTGGACGCTGCCAAGCAACTGGGTGCGGAATTCGTGATCGCAGTGGATATCTCCAGCCGCGCCACCGGCCAGCGCCCGACCGGCCTGCTGGGTGCGGTGGGCCAGTCGATCACCATCATGGGCCAGCGCCTGGGTGAGCAGGAACTTGCGCGTGCCGACGTAGTGATCCGCCCGGCGGTGCTGGACATCGGCGCGGCCGATTTCGAGCAGCGTGGCCGCGCCATCCTCGAAGGCGAGAAGGCGGCGATGGCGGCGATGCCGCAGATCCGTGCGGGTATTGCCCGCCTGCAGCAGGCGCGTGTTGCCACCGCGCGCAATGCCGACGCACGTGCCGCCGCCGTGCAGGCCGAAGCACATCAGCGTTGCCAGGACAGCCGTAGCCGCATCGAGAAGCTGCGTGGTGTCGAGAAGAACTGCAGCGCGCCAGCGCGTTAAGGATCAGCGGCAGGGCAATAGAGTCTTTTGTAGGAGCGGCGTAAGCCGCGAAGCCGATAGACCTTCAGATCAAGAGCTCAACAGCAAAAGCGCCCTCACCCCAACCCCTCTCCCGCCACGCGGGAGAGGGGCTTTAAGGCCTCAAGCAAAATCACTACCGCCCCAACTGCGACAGCGGCAGAGCACGGAACTCCTTCACCGTGCGCAGCACGAAGCTGGAATTGACGTCGGCCACACCGGCCGCATTGAGCAGCTTGTCCAGCAGGAACTCAGAGAAGTGGTCCAGGTCGCGTACGTAGACCTGCAGCAGATAGTCCATGTCGCCGGTCAGCGCATGGCAGGCCACCACCTCGTCCCAGAGCTGCACCGCCTGCACGAAATGATCGATCGCCGCCTGCCCATGCTTGGATAACTGCACGCGCACGAAGGCCTGCAATCCCAGCCCGATCGCGCGCGGCTCCAGGCGTGCGCCATAGCCGGCAATCACCCCCTCCGCCTCCAGCCGCTGCACCCGCCGCAGGCAGGCCGACGCTGACAGATTCACTCGCGCCGCGAGTTCGGCATTGGTGGCGCGGCCATGCTGCTGTATTTCGACCAGAAGCCGCAGATCCGTGCGATCAAGGTTCACCGAAGCCATCTTTGTTGCTCCGCAGCATTGAAGTGACGCAACAATATTGCGTTAGAACCGGTTGTCAGCGCAATTACGCACACCTGTTGCGCGGCAGGCTTCCTACCATGCGGTTACTTATTCCCTTCAGGAGCTGCCGTCATGGAAGCCAACCCGCGCCGCGTCGAACACCAGCAGACCGACAAGGGTTACGTGCCGGTCTATACCACCGCCGTGGTGGAGCAGCCCTGGGACGGCTACAGCGCCGACGACCATGCGACCTGGAGCACCTTGTACCAGCGCCAGCGCGAGCTGCTGGTCGGCCGTGCCTGCCAGGAATTCCTCGATGCCCAGGACGAGATGGGTATGAGCGAGCACATGATTCCGCGCTTCGACCAGCTCAATGAAGTGCTGGGCGCGGCCACCGGCTGGACCCTGGTCGGGGTGGAGGGGCTGCTGCCCGAGCTCGACTTCTTCGATCACCTGGCCAACCGCCGCTTCCCGGTGACCTGGTGGATCCGCCGCCCGGACCAGATCGATTACATCGCCGAACCCGACCTGTTCCACGACCTGTTCGGGCATGTGCCGCTGCTGATGAACCCGGTGTTCGCTGACTACATGGCCGCCTACGGCCGTGGTGGCGTCAAAGCGCATGCGATCGGCCCGGACGCACTGCAGAACCTGACCCGCCTGTACTGGTACACGGTGGAGTTCGGCCTGATCAATACCGCCGACGGCCTGCGCATCTATGGCGCCGGCATCGTGTCGTCCAAGGGTGAGTCGTTGTACTCGCTGGAGTCGGCCGCACCGAACCGGATTGGTTTTGATCTGGAGCGGATCATGCGCACCCGCTACCGCATCGATACCTTCCAGAAGAGCTACTTCGTCATCGATGGCTTCGAGCAGCTGATGGCCGCCACCGAGCCGGACTTCACCCCGATCTACGCACGCCTTGCCGATGCCGAGCATCTGCCGGCAGGTGATGTGCAGGCCGGTGACACGGTGTTCCAGCGGGGCAGCGGCGAAGGCTGGGCTGAAGGCGGCGACGTCTAAGCCAGACCTCTTGCCGGAACAGAAGAAGCCGCCCAAGGGCGGCTTCTTCGTATGCGTCCCACCTGGCCCCGGTAAGCGAAACGCAGCCGGAAGCCTGCAGCTCACTGCACCGCTTTGCCCGCTGCAGCCTTGGCCACCCGCCGACCGCCGTACTTGCGGTCCAGGTAGACGCCAACGATCACCGCCACCAGCAACGGTGCCGCCCACGGGAACAACTCGATCAACAACGCCGGCACGGTGGTGTGCGCAAGCAGCCACTGCCATACCGGGCGCATGCCGATACCGAGGAACGCCACATGGGTAGCAATGCCGGCACCCAGAATCGACTGGTAGTGCTGACGGAACGCCCAGTCCGGACGCGACGGGCCACGGCGGGCGAACTTCAGCATGCGCCAGCCAACCCACAGGCCAATCGACGAGAAACCCAGGAACAAGGGCTGACGGTGCTGGATGCCGGTGCCGACAACCACCAGCGCCAGGATAACCATCGGCCACAGCGCCAGATGCCAGCCCGGCCGCGACACCAGCTGCTTCCAGTCGCGCTTGTCGGTAACTGCGCGCCACGCCAACCACGTAGCGTTGCCGGTGATTGCCATCAAATAGGCGAGGAACAAGGCCGACAGCGGCTGCTGGCGGAAGAACGCGAACTGGATGGTGATCGGCAAAGCGGTAACCACGATCACCGCCATCGCTACCAGATACACCTTGCCCAGCGCGCGATGCCGGGGCGAGCCTTTCTTCATGAACGCCGCCGACCAGAAGCCGACCAAGGCGACCACGCCAGCCAGCACATGCAGCGCGACGATCAGGGAATATCCGGGCATGACAGCGATCTCTTCAGTGGTGGCCGGCGAATGCGATGGCCTGTGCACAGCGTGCGTTAGCCGCTGCGACCACAGCAGTTGCGGCAGTCACTGATCGACCCTGCCGGAAGTCACTTTCTGCATCGCACCCCTTGCCGCTGGCGCCCGCGCCCACCAGCATGCAGGCATGGAAATCACTCCCCGTTCGCGCTTGCACCGGCTGCTGCACCCGCTCAACCTCGCCGGCCTGCTGACCTGGGTGGCGGTAGCGGCCACCCTGCCCTATGGCTCCGCCGAGCAGCTCGCACTGCGCTGGGGCAGTGCCCTGCTGTTCCTGCTCGCATTCCTGTTTGCCGCCAGCTACGAGCGGCCCTCGCCACAACGCAGCGTGGCGCTGCTGATCGAAGCCCTGGCAGCACTGGCGGTGATCCGTCTGGCTGCCAGCAGCGGCGTCGCGCCGGCCTTGCTGGTGATGCTGGCTGCACAGGTGGCGATGAGCTGGCCGCTGCGCATCAGCCTGGTGGTGATGCTGCTGGTCAACCTGGGCATGTACCTGGTCCTGCGCGGCATCCACAGCCATCCTGCCGCAGTGGTGCTGATCTTTGCCGGCTTCCAGGCCTTTGCCATGCTGACCACACATTACGCGCGCAGCGCCGAACAGGCCCGCGACCGGCTGGCCCAGGTCAATGCCGACCTGCTGGCCACCCGCGCCCTGCTCGCGGAAAGATCGCGCGACATGGAACGACTGCGCCTGTCGCGTGAATTGCACGATGTCGCCGGGCACAAGCTCACTGCCCTGCGCCTGCACCTTCGTGCATTAGCTGCGCGCACCGATGCAGCGCCCGAGCTGACCTTGTGCGAACAGCTGTCCGCCGAGCTGCTGGGCGATATCCGCGCCGTGGTGCATTGCCTGCGCGACAGCGGCCAGCTCGATATGGACACCGCCCTGCACGCCCTGGCCGCACCACTGCCGCGCCCACGCCTGCAGCTGCAGTTGGACGAAGACGTGCAGCTCAGCGACACCGCCAAAGCCGAAACCATCCTGCGCTGCGTGCAGGAAGCCCTCACCAACAGCGCCCGCCACAGCGATGCCAAGGTGCTTCAGGTATCCCTGCAGCGCCACGATGGCCAGCTGCTGCTGGCGATGGAAGACGATGGCCAGCTACGTGGCGAGCCGCGTGCAGGCAATGGGCTCACCGGCATGCGCGAGCGGGTCGACGAACAAGGCGGCAACTTCCAATTGCAACGTGCCGCTTCCGGTGCCTTGCAGATTCGTGTGCAATTGCCGGCATGAACGAGTCCCCCCGCATTGCCCTGGTCGACGACCAGGCCCTGATCCGCGCCGGCCTGCGCGCCCTGTTGCAGCAGCTTGGCATCACCATCGTGTTCGAGGCCGACAGCGGCGAAGCTTTGCTCGAACAACTGGCGCAACAACCGGTGCAGCTGATCCTGTCAGATATCCGCATGCCGGGCATGGACGGTATCCAGGCATTGAAGGCCCTGCGCGAACGCGGCGATCAAACACCGTGCGTATTCCTGACCACCTTCGACGAGAGCGACCTGCTGCTGCGTGCCACCGAGGCCGGCGCACAAGGCTTCCTGCTGAAGGACGCAGCACCGGAAGACCTGCATGACGCCATCGTTCGCGCCATCGCCGGGCAGACCTTGTTGCAACCGGTGAGTACCGATGCGGTTCGGCAGCGCTATCGCTACCACGCTGATGACGCGCCCAAGGAATTGTTCAGCCAGAAAGAGGTCGCCGTGCTGCGGCTGATGGCCGGTGGCTACAGCAACCGCGAGATTGCCGGCAGCCTGTTCCTGGCCGAAGGTACGGTGAAGAACTATGTCTCGGCGATCCTCGACAAGCTCGACACCCGCGACCGCACCCGCGCGGTGTTGAAGGCGATCACCCTGCGGGTGATCTAGCAATCTGCCGATGCGCAACCGTAGTGCCGAGCCATGCTCGGCAGAGGCTTCACTCGTGATCCATCAGCGGCTGTAGGAGCGGCGTAAGCCGCGAAGCTGATGAACCCTCAGATTGCGGACACATCGGCAATTGCAGCATTGCCGGCTTCGCGGCTGACGCCGCTCCTACAGCTGGTTTGCCGGTAACGCCGCTGCCGAGCATGGCTAGGCACTACCTTGCGACCAGACGCTGTCGGTATGGCCCTGCTGCATGCGCAGCCGACTGCGATGTGCGATGTACAGCATCACCGGCACTGACAGCGCTGCGGTCAGATCAATCGGCCAGCTGCCGGTGTGATACCAGCTAGCTCCGATTCCAAGGACACCGGCAACGCTCGACAACGGAATCGCCAGGGTACACAGCGCACTCAACCACAGCAGCTCCACTGCAGCGCGCGGTGCCCCACGCAGGAATGCCCAGGCGATGGCGGCGACGAACACCGCGTAATAGATGCCGGTGTGCCAGGCCTTCAGGTCGGCAACCAGCGATGGCAGCCATTTGGTTGCGGCGATGCTGGCGGAAATGCCGGCCACGCAACCCAGCGACACGCCCACGGTCAGGCAGGCCAGTATCCAGGCAGAACGCTTCTGCACCGGCGTTTCCGTGCCCTTGCGCTTGCGTCGCCGCGATTCCACCCACAGCAGATTTCCGGTGTAGAACAGCGCCGCACCGGCCAGGCCCATCAGCAGGTACAGCCAACGTACCGGGTTACCACCAAAGCTGCCGAAATGCAGCGCGAAGAACGCATTGACCGCGCCGTTCCAACCATCCATGTGGCCAGGCAGGTCATGCGCATCCACCTCCCCGCTATACGGGTCCAGATGCGTGCTGGCATAAACCCGCGCACGCGTTCCATGGCGGATATCCAGTCCGGTTACCGTTGCTTCAACATGGCCGTCCTTGTTCTGGAAACCAAAGCTCTGCACCTCGAAGCCCGGCAGCTGCTGCTCTACCCGGCGCAGCAACTCGGCGGCCGGCAGCACTGCGGCTCCACCCGGCGCTTCGGCATGCTCTTCGCTCCACTCGATGCCCTGCGGATACACCACCGCGCCCTGTGCATCGTAGAACTGGTCGTGGAAGGCGAACACCACGCTGGTCAGTGCGATGACGATGTGGAACGGCAGGCTGAATAGCCCCAAGGCGTTGTGTGCATCCAGCCACATGCGTTTGATGTTCTTGCCGATGCGCAGCGCGAACACATCCTTGCTCAAGGTGATCAGCAACACGATCAGGCCCGATACCAGGGCGACCGCATACGCCATCGCCACCGCGCCCATGATCGGCCGCGCGATCTTGTCCGGAAATGGCAGACCAACCAGCTGATGCAGCGTATCCACCAGCTGCGCTACCGGTGCCTTGCGCGTCTGCGCCACCTGCAGGCTGCCGTCGGCAGCGAAGCTGGCGCCGTACTCGGTGAACTGGCGACGTCCCTGCCCGGGCGCACGCTCCTGCCAGTACACCCGCGCCGGTTGGTCGGCGTGCGGGCGCACCGAAACGAAGTAGCGCGATGCGGCTTTGGGGTGCTCGGCAAGCACCGCAGCCACCAGCGCGTCGGCCTGTTGCAGCGTCGGTGCCGCCGACAGCGTTGAAGGCGGCGTCGCCCAGCGTTCCAGCGGCTTCTCGAACATGGTGACCGAGCCGGCATAGAAGGCGATGAACAGCATCAGCCCGCTGACGATGCCAATCCAGATATGCACATCCTTGTAGACCTTGATGATGTCGCTACGGATTTTCATGCAGCCACCTTCATGACATCACTCCACGCACCAGCCACAGCGCGGCGAAGGCCAGCGCATTGGCTGCCCCCAACCAAAGCCAGGCAGACAGGCTGCTACGGAACAGGTAGACGAAGGACAGCACCGTCGCCCAGATCGGTGCCATCAGCCACATGTTGAATTGGTTCTTGCCGCCGCCGGCATTGATGCCGTCAGGGCCCAGCCATGCGAACAGGCCGGACAGCGCCAGTGCCAAGCCGAATCCCAGCGCCACGCCCGCGCAGGTCTTGCCGAACCAGTGGCGGCTTTCCAGCCGCGGTTTCACCGTGCTCATGCCGACCGCCCCGCACGCACGCGTGCGCGCCACGCACCAAGGAACGGCGCGAGCGACCACACCAGCATCAGCAACACCAACCAGCTGGCGGTTGCCTCCAGCGGCGCCAGCAACGGCCACAGTGCCGACAGCGACAGCACCACCAGCAACGTGCCCGGCCACCATGCATGCCGCTTCGGCCACGGCCCGGCGGCACGCAGCTGTTGCTGTGGCGAAGCAACGTACAGCAGCAGTCCGCCAACGATTCCGGCCAAGGTGCCGGCGATGCCCAGCCACAGGTTCATGGCACCTGCCTGCTATTCGTGGTCGCGCGCCAATGCCTGGCGCGCATGCGATAGGAAGTCTTCATCATGTCTGGCTCTTCGCTGGACGCGCTCGCGGCACCTGCATGAATGCGCAGGCGCCGCGCGGGTATCACCAACTGAAACGTGCGGTGGCGGTGACGGTACGGCCGGTGCCGTAGTAGCAGGACGACACGCCGCCGCAGGTGGAGACGAAACGCTTGTCAGTGAGGTTGCTTAGGTTGAGCGCGAACTGCGTGCCGACCGCGCCATGCTGGCCGGCGTTATAGCGGATCGCTGCGTCCCACAAGGTGTAGGACGGGATCAGGTAGAGGTTGGCGCTGTCGCCATAGCTGCGGCCGTTGTAGCGCACGCCGGCCGCAACACTCAGGCCTTCCAGGCCACCGGCGAGGAAGGTGTAGTCGGCCCACAACGCCGCCGTCCAGTCCGGCACCATTGCCAGCTGCTTGCCGGTATAGCCGTTGTTGCTGCGGGTGACTTCCGAGTCCATCCAGCTGGCCGCACCGATCACGCTGAAGCCCTCCAGCGGAGTGATGCGCCCTTCCAGCTCGGCGCCACGCACGCGACCTTCGCCGTCCTGCACCTGGCAATCTGCATTGCCAGCGGCACCGCAGGTGTTGTGCGATTTGATCGGATCATTGGTGACGATGTTCTGCTGGCGCAGGTCGTAAGCCGACAGCGTCAGCAGGCCATCGAACGAAGCCGGCTGATACTTCAGCCCTGCCTCCCACTGCTTGCCGGTCACCGGGTCGAACGGCGTCTGCGTGTAACTCATGTTGACGTTGGTGGCCGCCGGCTGGAATGACTCGGCGTAGCTCAGGTACGGGGTAAAGCCGTTGTCGGCCACATACAGGATGCCGGCATTGCCGGTGAACGACTTGTCCTTGACCTTGGTCGGCACCACTGCGCGGTAGGTGTTGGTGGCCACGGTATATGCCTGGGTCCAGGTGTCGTCCTTGGTCCAGTCGTAACGGCCGCCGAAGGTCAGCCGCCACTTGTCGATGGCGATCTGGTCCTGCAGGTAGGCACCGGTCTGGCGGTTGATGCCGCCGCTGTAATTGATGCTGGTGGTGACCGGCACGTAGTTGGTATAGACCGGATTGAATATGTCGATATCGGCCGGGTTGGTCATCGCGCCACGTGCGCCAGTCCAATCGGCTTTCTGCCAATCCACGCCGAACAGCACGGTGTGCTCGGCGACGCCGGTGCTGAATTTGCCGGTCAAACGGGTATCGACGGTCTCGCCCTTGGAGTCGCCTTCGCCCCAGGTAGCGCGGCGCTTCTGGGTGCGACCATCAGCGTTGAGGCCGCCATTGGTCACCACCGTGCGGAATACCGATTCGACATCGGTATGGCGCGCACTCTGGCTCAGGGTCCAGTTGCTGTTGAAGCTGTGCTCGAACAGGTAACCGGCGGTCCAGATGGTGCGATCGAAGGTGTTCCAGTTGGGCTCGCCGATGAAGGTGGTGTTCTTCATGTAGCCGTAAGCGGTGGGGCGCAGTGTGCCGTCCATCGGCAGGAACTGGTAGGTCGAGCCGCCGTCGTCCTTCTGGTACAGACCGAGCAGGGTCAGACGCGTGCGCTCGGCGATCTGGAAGGTGTAGCTGGGTGCAAGGAACCAGTGCTGCTGCTCGGTGCGGTCGATCTGGGTCTGACCGTCGCGGTACAGGCCGACCAGGCGCAGCAGGTGGCGGTTGTCATCCGTTCCGGTGCCAACGTCGAAGGCACTGCTGTATTGGCCATTGCCATCGATGCCCAGGCGCAGCACCTGCTGCTGGTCCGGCACCGGCGTCTTGCTGACCTGGTTGACCATGCCGCCCGGAGCCACCTGCCCGTACATCACCGCTGACGGGCCCTTCAGCACTTCCACGCGATCCAGGTTCCAGCTGTCGACCATGCTGCGGTTCCACTGGCTGCCCTGCGGTGCGCGCATGCCGTCGATGGTGACATTGTTGGCCCAGCTACCGGCGTCGAAGCCGCGGATGCGGAAGTCATCGACGCGGTTGTCGATGCCGCTGCTTTCCAGCGACACGCCGGCCACGTAGCGCATTGCTTCGTTGAGGTTCTGCACGCCACGTGCGTCCAGCTCCTCACGCGCGATCACCGATACCGACTGTGCGGTTTCAGCGATGGCGGTATCGGTCTTGGTCGCGCCGGAGGTGTGGCCGGTGGTGCGGTAAGCGTTGACCCGCACCGTATCCAGGGTCTGCGCGTCGGCAGCCGCTTCGGCTTCGGCGGCGATGGCAGCAAGCGGGAACAGCGCCGAGACGACGGCAAGGGACAGCAAGGCCGGACGGAGGCCGGCGGAAATACGGGGGAGGGACACGGATCAACCTGCACAGACAGAAGTATTGGCTGACTGCCCGGGCAGCGGCTGATGTGCCGATTATAGTAAATAATAACCATTCGCAACAACACCGCTGGCACTGGCTGTTCTGCCAGCTGCTCTGGTCCCGCCAGCCGAGGCCTGAATACCCGGCCCAAAGCGCGCTTTGCGCCAGCATGTAAAATGGCCAATTTTTAGTCAGGACCATGGCGAAAGCATCCGAACGGGCGCCCGTTCTGGGCCCGGCGTTCATTCGCCTGCTGGCCCGATTCAACGACGAGGGAGCTTCCCCTGCGGCGCCTGCGGTGCCGGAGCGGCTGGCGCAATGGTTCGACTGGAACCGTGCCATCACCCTGTCCAAGGCGCTGGACAACCCGCCGCCGGAGCCCGAACCCGGTCCCGCCTACGCGCCGGAGCAGGATGCTGAATACGCCAATGCGCGGACCAAGCTGGTGGAGGCCATCCAGGCCGAGATCGACCTGAGCCCGCCGCGCAACCCAGCCCCTGCCGACGCCGAATTGCCACCCGGCTTCGCCCCCTACCGCCAGCACTACCTGAACCAGCAACGCGCCATGCAGACCGCCAGCGGTCGCCTGCGCGGCCGCCTGCGTGACATGCTGGCCCGCCAATCCCCGGCCAAGGCACGCCTGGCCGAAGTCGACGCGGTGATGGAAGCCACCCTCAGCCCGCGCGAATACAGCCTGCTTTCCCATGTGCCGGTGCTGCTCGGCCTGCACTACCAACGGCTGCTCGCTGCAGCCGCGCATGACCCCGCCGATGCAGCCGCATCGGATCCCACCGCGGCACCCACCGGCCCCTGGCTGATCACGTTCCGGCAAGACCTGCGCATCGCGCTGCTGGCCGAACTGGATGTCCGCTTCCACCCCATCGATGGCCTGCTCGCAGCGCTACGCACCCGGTAATCCGTACCTCATGTCCAGAAACCTCGTTGCAGTCGTTGTCTTCCTTGTTGGCCTGCTGGCCGTGTGCTGGATCGGCGTCGGCTATGCCGGCACCCATCCACTGGCCGCCGTGGTCGCCGCGATCATCGCCGCCTGCTATCTGGCCGGTGCGGTGGAACTGTTCCGCTACCGCCAGGCCACCAGCACCCTGCAGCAGGCCTTGCCGGCCATCGGCGAAGCGGCAGACAACCTCGATGGCTGGCTCAGCCGCCTGCAGCCGGGCCTGCGCGGTCCAGTGCGGCTACGTGTACAGGGCGAACGCGTCGGTCTGCCCGCACCTGCATTGACCCCGTATCTGGTCGGCCTGCTGGTGCTGCTGGGCATGCTCGGCACCCTGCTCGGCATGATGGCCACTCTGCGCGGCACCGGCCTGGCGCTGGAAAGCGCTACCGACCTGGATGCAATCCGCAGCTCGCTGGCCGCGCCGGTAAAGGGTTTGGGTTTCGCCTTCGGCACCTCGATTGCCGGTGTTGCCAGCTCGGCCGCGCTCGGTCTGCTCTCGGCCCTGCTGCGCCGTGAGCGCGCGCAGACCGTACAGGAACTGGATGCCGGCATCGCCAGCCAGCTGCGCACGCACTCGCAGAGTTTCCAGCGCGGCGAGACCTTCCGCCTGCTGCAGGAACAGAACGCGTTGATGCCGACCCTGGTCGAGCGCCTGCAGTCGATGATGAGCAGCCTTGAGCAGCAGCATCAGAGCAACAACGAACGCCTGCAGGCCAGCCAGCAGGAATTCCACCAGCGCACTGAAGCTGCCTATACGCAGCTGGCGGCATCACTGCAGCAATCAATGCAGGCCGGTATCAGCCAGCAAGCCAATGCCGTTGGCGCAGCACTGCAGCCCGTCGTCGATGCAACCATGGCCGGCCTGGCTGACAAGTCCAACGCCCTGCACGCCAGCATCGACAGCGCCGTGCACAAGCAGCTCGACGGCATCAACGCCGCCGTGCAGAGTGCGGCAGCAATCGCTGGCAGCAGCTGGAGCAATGCACTGGACGCACAGCAGCGCAGCAACAGCGCGCTCAACGAACAGCTGCAGCAGGCGCTTGCACAGTTCAGCAGCAACTTCGAGCAGCGCTCCAACAGCTTGATTGATGGCGTCGCCGCGCGCATGGAAGACAACGTCGGCCGCACCGCCGAGGTGTGGCGCGATGCGCTGGCAAAGCAGCACGACGCACATGACGAACTTGCACAGCGCAATGAACAGGCCTTGCTGAGCGCGTCGTCTGCATTCGAGCAACACGCACAGTCGTTGCTGTCTTCGCTACAGCAGTCGCACGAACAACTGCAGAGTGCCTTCGCCGAGCGCGACGAACAGCGCCTTGGCCAGTGGTCGCAGACGTTAACGGCAATGGTCGGCACGCTGGACAGCAGCTGGCAGCGCAACGGCGAGGCAGTCGCCCAGCGTCAGCAGCAGATCTGCGACAGCTTGGCGCAGACCACCCAGAGCATGAGCGAGCAGCAGCAGGCGCAGGCGCGCGACACCATCGCCGAGATCTCGCGTCTGGTGCAGAGCGCTTCGGAAGCACCGCGTGCCGCCGCCGAAGTGGTGGCCGAGCTGCGCCAGAAGCTGTCCGACAGCATGGTCCGCGACACCGCCATGCTGGAAGAACGCAGCCACCTGCTGTCCACGTTGGAGACCCTGCTCGGCGCGGTTACCCACGCATCGACCGAACAGCGCAGCGCAGTCGACGCCTTGGTCAGCACCTCGGCCGATCTGCTCGAACGCGTCGGCAGCCGCTTCAGCAGCCAGCTTGAGAACGAGACCAGCAAGCTCGACCACGCCGCCGCCAACGTCACCGCCAGCGCGGTCGAGATGGCCAGCCTCGGCGATGCCTTCGGCAGCGCCGTGCAGCTGTTTGGCCAGTCCACTTCGGCCTTGAACGAACGCCTGCAGCTGATTGAAGGCGCGCTGGACAAGTCGCTGACCCGCAGCGATGAGCAGCTGGCCTACTACGTCGCGCAGGCGCGCGAAGTGGTGGACCTGAGCATGCTCTCGCAGAAGCAGATCATCGGCGAACTGCAGCAGCTGGCCGAAGCCCGCGAAAACGCCGGAGCCTGAGCGCGATGAGCGACGAAATCGAATTCGACGCCGAATCCAGCGCCACCACCTGGGCTGCATTCGGCGACCTGATGTCGGTACTGCTCGGTGCCTTCGTGCTGATCCTGGCCAGCGTGATCGGCATCCAGTTGTTGCTGCACAACCGCCTGGATCAAGAGGTCAAGCAGCGTCAGGAGCAGACCGCCAAGCTCAAGACCTTGGAACAGGCTTTGGCTGCACCGCTGGCGGCTGGCCGCGTCACCGTGATCAACGGCCGCATCGGCATCAGCGGCAGCGTGTTGTTCGCGCTCAACTCCGACCAGCTGCAGCCGGAAGGCCGCGAGCTGCTGCAGAGTATCGCAGCTCCATTGCGGGACTATCTGGGTTCGCGCGAAGAGATCCTGATGGTCAGCGGCTTCACCGACAACCAACCGGTACGTGTGGTCCATGGCCGCTTCGCCGACAATCTGGAGCTGTCGGCTGCACGCGCACTCACGGTCACCCGTACCCTGATCGCCGACGGCGTGCCGTCGCAGTCGGTATTCGCCGCTGCCTTCGGTGCCGAGCAGCCGGTCAGCAGCAATGATGACGAAGCTGGCCGTGCAAAGAATCGCCGTGTGGAGATCGCGCCGATCCCGCGTCCCAAGCAGGACGGCAAGGCCGATGCCGCGCAATGATGCCCGCTGATTCGGCAGCACTTGCACAGCTGCAGGCATGGCGCGAAAGCGGTGCCGATCGTTTCGATCCGCCGCGCTTCGAGCTGATCGTGGCGCTGGCGCAGCGCGCACAGCGCTACGCGGGCAGCGCACGCGCGCAGTTGGATGCACGCCTGTCGCTGTTGATCAATGCGTATGCGCAGCTTGTCGCTGAGGCCGATGTTGTGCCCGCTGCGAGCACCGCAAGCGAAAGTCCATTGCAGGCACTGCTGCTGCAGTTGGCAGCGGACCCTTTGCGGTACCAATTGCCGTTGCGCGCAACCAACACCGTCAGCGACGGTATCGATTCCACCGATGTCAGTGATGTCAGAGACACCGCGCTGATGCCGGCGCTGGATGAATTCCAGCAATTGTGGAGCCGCATCCGCATCAACAGCCTGCTGCGCCAATGTCTGGATTCGCTGCCCGAAGACGCTGGCCCGCTGCACTCCAGTGTGCTCACCTACCGTGCAATGGCATTGATGCAGGAAGTGTCACCGGAGTATCTGCAGCACTTCATCGCCTACGTGGATGTTCTCACCTGGATGGAGCCGGTCAGCGGCACCGACACCGTGGTCGAGCCGACCCGCGCCGCCAGCAAGCGCAAGGCCAGCCGCAAGAAAGTGTGAGCGTATGGCCTGCGGCGCATTGCCAGCGCTTTCTGGCTTGCGGATGAATCGACAGCGAAAAGAGCGGCAAAGGCGCGGATATCCGCGCCTTTGCCGTTTGCGCGAGTCTGATCGGCTAGAGATGCGAAGCCCAACTCTGACAACAGGCTTTTTTCTTCCTCGATGATCTTCCATGAAACCACAAAAAAAGATACCTATTGGTGGTGCTTTTACGTCTTTCCCCATATAACGTAGACATACAAATATTTGGAAGCTTTCGACCATAGTGAAGCTTGCACAGAGATTGGAACGAAACTTGCTTTCGCAAGATTTTCACTAAACCAGCATCAGTCTCAACTTCAGCGACAGGAAAACGCTATCTATGTCTTACACATACAGCCCTCCTCACGGCGACCGCCATCAACCGCGGGGGGGGCTATATCCAACCAAGGGAACTTCAGGATGAAAATCAGCGCGCTCTTATCCGCAGATCTACCACTAATTGAGAATCCCATTAAGGAATGCATCAATTTCGGACAGTGGCTTCTTTTTAAAACAAATAGCGATGAGAAGCCCCAGATTTCAAATTACTTCTACCTTAAAGTTAACGAGAAGATATTCCGCATAGGCGCCGACGGCCAAATACTAAAAGATATGACGGAGCTACATGAGAATGTAAAAATTGACGAGTTATTCTATTTCTCCGACCTTCCTCGCCCCCCTTCCCAGAGCAATCTGAGTCGTGCGGTTGCTCGATAAATAGAGAGGAATGAATGGGACTTATTTCATCACGAACAAAATGGGTTTTATTTTTAGCATCCAGCTCCGAACCTGAAGATCGGCACATTCAGGACATTGCCTTTGGATTACACTGCTTAGAGCTAGCGGGCATATCTCAAGATGATATAAGAATATATATCGATGGAAGTGACCGCCACTCAATTGCACAGCTCGTCTCAACGGGCAGCGACCATGAATATCAGATCATGGAAACAGCTCTTTTCTTTAAAGACCAGCAGGCAAACGAGCATGCAAACCTTGTCATGTTTGTCACGGGCCATGGAAATATCAATGGAATAGACGCGAATCCACCAATATCCCCACACACACTTTTGAAAAGCATAAAGTCATCGAATAATTTAGAGAAATCAATAATTTATCTCGGCCAATGCTACGCCGGCGTTTTCAATTTCATAGGCGCTGGAAGAAAAAAAGAGGGTGAACCAGACGTGATTTTTATTGGGGCAACCAATCTTCACGAAAGCATCAGCCTCTCAACACAAGAGACCCTACCCAAGGGCAATGTCTCTTGGATAGCAAATATATTCATATTAAACGTCTTTAAGTGGATCTCATCACCAATCGATGTTGATGGTGATGGGAAGTTCACCATCATGGATTCGCATAAGTATGCGGGAGCCAATTCGAGCTTTCAGAATAAGGCTATGAAAATCGGATCCTTTGTCCGCTCAATGCATATGCACAGCCAATGGACTCAGGCCCAGACGGCCCACGAAGCCGACCCCGTCAATATGATGTTGAGGCTGAATTATGACGCGATCACCACAAGGTATGAAAGCGAGCTTAGTGTTCGCTACATTCATCAAGAATGCTGGATCTTGAACGCGATACCAGCACAATTCATAGAAATATAGCCGTCCGGCAAGATCATCTTAATCGGCTTTCGTGCATTAGCCGGCACTAGAGCGCAGTGGTATCCACCAGCACCAACTCGGAATCTTCCAACGCAGTGATGCGGATGCTGGTCTCGCCGCTGATGGCAGCGCCATCGCGGGCTTCCAGCAGCACGCCACTGACGTCGACCTTGCCGGTGTTCGGCACCAGATAGCCGTAGCGGTTGCTGTCGGTGAAGTGGTACTCGGTGCTCTCGCCGGCCTTCAACGTGGCGCCCAGCACGCGGGCGTTGGCACGGATCGGCAGTGCATCGTCGTCACCTTCCATGCCGCTGGCCAGGGTGATGAAGCGGCCCGAGCGCTCGCCCTTGGGGAAGGGCTTGCTGCCCCAGGACGGCTTGCCACCGCGCTGGTCGGGGAAGATCCAGATCTGGAAGATCTTGGTGACCCCCGCCTCCAGGTTGTACTCGGCATGGCGGATGCCGGTACCGGCACTCATCACCTGCACATCGCCGGCTTCGGTACGGCCCTGGTTGCCCTGGTCGTCCTTGTGGGTGATGGCGCCTTCGCGCACATAGGTAATGATTTCCATCTCGGCATGCGGGTGCGCCGGAAAGCCGGTGCCGGGCTGGATGATGTCGTCGTTCCAGACCCGCATCGCGCCCCAGTTCATGCGCTTGTTGTCCTGGTACTCGGCAAACGAGAAGTGGTGCTTGGCATCGAGCCAACCGTGATTGGCTCCACCGAGGCTGGCAAATGGGCGACGTTCAATCATGGCGTTCTCCTGAAAGCAGTGGGGTTTCGATGGGGGCAAGTCTAGGCCTGCACCTCAATGTCGAGAATAGAAAGTATGGAAATGCATTCTTTCCATTTGTGACATGATCGCCCCACCCTGCCCTGCGAGCCGCCGCCATGAACCGCCTGCCTGACCTGGAAGCTTGGGCGATCTTCGCCAAGGTCGCCGAAGCCGGCTCGTTCGCCCGCGCCGCCGAGGAGCTGCAGCTGTCGCAGGCAACCGTCTCCAAGGCCATCACCCGGCTGGAGACGCGTATCGGCACCAGCCTGTTCCACCGTACTTCGCGGCGCATGTCGCTGACCGCCGCGGGGGAAGCGGCCTTGGAGCGCGCAGTACGCATCCTCGATGAAGGCGAGGCGGTCGAAGCCGAAATAGCCGACCGTTCGGCAGCGCTGCGTGGCCTGATCCGGCTGGCGGCACCGATGTCGTTCGGCGTGTCGCGGCTGGCACCGCTGTTGCCGGCCTTCATGCAGGCGCACCCGGACGTGGAACTGGATATCCAGCTCAGCGATCAGATGGTGGACCTGGTGGCCGAGCGCTTCGACATGGCGCTGCGCATCTCCACACTTGCCGACTCCAGCCTGCGCGCACGCCAGCTATGCCAGGTCCGCATTCTGCTGGTCGGATCACCCGCGTATTTCGAAGCGCACGGCCGCCCCAACCATCCGCGTGATCTGGTCCAACACCGAGGCTTCCAGTACAGCTATACCCGCAGCGGCAATACATGGCGCTTCCGCCACCCGCGCCATGGCGAGTTCGCACAGACCGTGCCGCGCCAACTGCAGGCCAACAATGCCGACATATTCGATGCCGCCCTGCAGGCAGGACTCGGCCTGGCCCTGCAGCCGGAGTTCCTGGTCTGGGAACAACTGCGCGACGGCCGCCTGCAGACCGCCATGGACGACTGGAAGGTCGAGCCGTTGGCGCTGAACATCATCACCCCGCCCGGCCTGCATAGACCTGCTCGGGTGCAGGCCTTGATCGATTACCTGGCGCTGCGTTTGGAAAAGGAACCATGGGCGGCACCAGGCCGGCATGGCATCTAATCGAACGTACCCATGAGCCGATCCGCAACGACCGGCGTGCAGGCAATCAGAAGCGGACTTCCGCACCCAAAGTGAGTGTGTCGGCACCATTCACTTCGTACTCTTCGTCGTTGTAGTTGTAGTCCGCCGAGTACAGGTAGCCGGTGTACGTCAGCTGCAGATTGAAGTGGCGGCTGACGTCCACACCAACACCCAGGCCCGCGTAGAGACCGTCGGTACTGACCTTGCCCCAGTAGTCATCCGACTTGGCACGCCAGTAGCCAGCACGCACGGTGCCAAACCACGCGCTGTTCCTGCCAAAGCTGAAACGCGCATTCGCGCCGATGTTGGTGAACCTGACCTCAGGTGCAAGAAAGTCCTTCTCGTGCGTTTCCCGCAGCTTGCCTCCACCAAGCTCGATGCCCACCTGGGCGAAATCCTCGATCTGCCAGCGGTAGCCCGCGTTGGCGGAAACCGCACGCTGGTCGACGTCCTCGTACACCCAACCGGCACCGCCCTGCACGCCGACGAAGAAGCCCGACTGCGGCTGCTCGCGCTTGGACGATGGGCCGCCCCATTGCGGTGCGGGTGCGGGTGCGGGTGCGGGTGCCGTTGCCGGTGTCGGGGCGATGGGCGAAGCAGGAGTCACCTGCGCCGCAGTCTCGCCGGCCACTGGAGGCTGCGCTGGCGCTGTAGCGGCTGGGGCGGTCTGCTGGGCGCGGTAGGCAGCCCAACCCTTGGAAATGGACTGCGCATCGGCAGCGCCGGCAGTCAGCAGCAACAACGGAACGAGTACGGTAAGGCTGTGCTTCTTCATCGGTTTCCATCCTGGATGATGCGTATTCCATCCTTCCTGAGCCGAACCGCCGCGCCCGCAGGACAGGCAGTTATCTGGATCGGAAGCCCCTTGGGAAGGCACATTGGGGCGCGCTCAAGGCGGTGTCAAGCCAACCCAGCAACGGCAGCTCCGACCTGCACACAGGTACCGATACAACGGCAATATTGAAACGATGTCGTAGCCGATCGCTGCGGCGCATCGCCATGGATTGCCATGGATTGCCTCCGAGCCGCGCAATCAGCGCGTCGCTGGGCCCCCCCCTCCTCCGCTAGACTCAGATCCAAGCATCTCCCAACCCAAGGCCTTGCTGTCCGGCCAACGTTTTTTCTGCACTCAACTGACCGATAGCAATCACTCCCAAGCCCCCCTGGCAGAATAAACAGGACAACAACGGGAATCCTTCCATGATTCGATCACTGATCCTCATCACGGCATTGCTCGCCTGCGCATGCGCCCGGCAACCGGCGCCCGTGGCCGACGTTGCTGCAGTCTTGCCGGATGATGCGTTGGCCGATGAAGTTCCCAACGATCAGGGGCAACCCTTTATCACGGAGGTCATGGCAGCACTGGAACACGCCGACCGCGTCGTACTGGTTGAACACTCTTTTGAAACCGACTTCCCAACAACACCCGGCCCGAATGATCCACCCAGTCGAGAGCGAAGCTACAAGCGTGTTGAGCTTTCCGAAGCGCAGGTCTCTGGATTGCGGAATCGGCTGGCAGCGATGTCACCCCATGTTGCATCGTATGTGGCGGCGTGCGTCTACATCCCTCACCACCGCCTGGAATTTTTCCGCGGGAAAAAACTTGTTCAACGCATGGAGATCTGTTTGACCTGCGGTCAACTTGAGTGGGATGGCGTACACACTACGGTACCAGGTGATTTTTACCGCACGTTCTCTGACTTCCTCAAGGAAACCGGTTTCGAACCGGATCGCAATTGGGAGTTATTGGCCCGACAGCCAGAATGAGCACGCAGTCGACTCAGCGCGCGTAGTTCGTCGAGGTTGGATACGCCAGCATCACCACCAGATCGTCCTCGCCGGTCTGTTGCAGGGCATGACTGCTGCCGCTGCGGGTGAGCAGAGCGTGGCCGGGGCCGACGTTGTATTGCTTGCCGTCCAACACATAGAGACCGCGGCCGCTGACGATGTAATAGATCTCATCCTTGTGTTGCGGGTGCAGGCCAATGCCGGCACCTCTATGCAGCACACGCTTGCGCATGACGAAGGGCAGATCACTGACGTCGGCGAAGAACGAGTAAGCGGTGGTTGGACCGGCACCGCCGTGCGGGCCCGGTTGCTGGCGAGCGATGTCCTGCTCGCGGATGACCTGCGAACCGTGCGGGTTGGTTGCATCCTGCTTTGGTGTGGCAACTGCAGGGGCTGCAGCGTTCGGCGTAGGGTTCGCAGCACCCTGCCCTGCGCTGATAGCACCACAATCGATGTCGCGCTTTAGTGTGGGCTTCAGTTGTGGCGCGATCTCCACCCAACCGCGCATCACCAGACACGCCACCGCGGTTGCACCGGCTACGCTGAAATGGGTGCCATCGGCTTTGTTCTGCTCGGGCACGAACATGAAGTAGGGCTTGGCGCCCTGCTCACCCAACGCGCGTATCCACGCCATCGAACTGGCATTGAGATCGATCAGCTGCACATTCTGTTCGCTGGCAACGTGTTTCATCGCCTGCGTGTAGCGACCGTGCGTATCCAGCAGTGCGCCGAAGTCGTAGAGCAGGCGCGCGACGGGGGTGATCAGGATTGGCGTCGCGCCTTTCGCACGTGCAGCGGCGATATAGCGCGAGAGGAATTGCTGATAGTCGCTGTCTGGATTGGTGTAGCGCGTTGGATCTTCCAACTTGGCATCGTTGTGGCCGAACTGGATCAGCAGTACGTCGCCTGGCTGCAGTTCCTTCCCGATTGCATCCAGGCGCCCTTCGTTGATGAAGCTGCGGGTGCTGCGGCCGCCGACCGCATGATTGCGTACCTGCCATTGACTGTCGTCGAGCCAGCTCTGCAGCACCTGGCCCCAGCCAGCTTGTGGTGCGCGTTCCGGGCCATAGCTGGCAGCGGTGGAATCTGCGGCTATGAAGATGCGGTGGATGGGTTCGTTGGCGTGGGCGCTGGAAAAAATGGCGCCGAGGATGAATGGAAGAAAGACTCGATTCTTCATGCTTTGCTTTTGCCTTTAAGCCCCTCTCCCCTTTTGGGGTGAGAACGGCTGGTATCCAGCGTTGCGAAATGTCGGCGGGTGCATCCATGTCCACAAACAACAAAGGCGCCCGCGGGCGCCCTTGTCTGCCCGCAAGGGCGCTACTGCATGCGTGGGCTTACTTGCCCAGCACGCTCTTCACGTAGGCGACGATGTTGTCGTCCTGCGCATTGTCGAAGAACGCCTTCTGGAAGCGCTCGCCGCCGACGGCCTGCTTCACCAGTTCCTGGTCGATGGACTTCAGGCCTTCGACGAAGTCCTTGGACGCGCCCTGCTTCACCTGCGCCAGGATGCCGGCATTGGCCATCTGCGATTCCTTGCGCTCGGCCGGGTAACCCTGGCCGCGCTCACCGGCAAATGCCTTCTCGAAGATGTAGCGGATGTTGATTTCCGCGCCCCAGCCGAAGCCCTTGGCGAACGGCAGTGCCAACGCGTTGCCGCTGTTGACCTGGGCGAACAGGAAGGCGTCGGTCGGCTCGATGCAATAGCCGCAGTACACGCCCGGCCATGCATTGAGCGACATCATCGCGCCCTGCCCGGTGCCGCAACCGGCAACCACGAAATCCACGGCCTTGGCGTTGAGCAGCAGTGCTGCGCAGATGCCCAGATGGATGTAGGTCAGGCGGTGATCATTGTCACCGTCCATGCCAACGTTGAACACGTCGTGGCCCTGTGCGGCGGCGACGGTGTTGAGCTGCTCCAGCACCACCGGGTTCTTGGCGGCCTGGCTGAACTCCTGCATCAATGCGATTTTCATTGCGTGACTCTCAATTAGGGGGAAACGTTGTTGGTTATGAGGTGGAAGCAAGTGCAGAAGCAGGAGCTCCCCTCATCCGCCCCTCCGGGGCACCTTCTCCCGCATGCGGGAGAAGGGAAATCTGTGCTGCGCGCGACTGCAGCTTGGCTGCCTGCGCTCGCTATCGCTGTCGCGTCTGCCTTTGCTTCTGCTTCTGCCTTTGCTTCTGCCTTTGCTTCTGCCTTTGCTTCTGCTGTTGCTTCTGCTGTTGCTTCGGCTGTTGCTTCGGCTTTTGCTTCGGCTTTTGCTTCGGCTGTTGCTTTGGCTTTGGCCTTGGCTGTTGCTTCTGCTCCTGCCTTGGCTCTTGCTTTCCCCTCTCCCGCCTGCGGGAGAGGGGTAGGGGTGAGGGCGCTTCTGGCTCTTCAGCTTTACGCTTCGTACCTGCCTTTCAGCTTCCGCTTAACCACCTTCAATCCTTAGCGCGCCAACCAACCACCGTCCACCGGAATGATCGCGCCGTTGACGTAATCCGACGCGCTCGACGCGAGGAACACCGCGGTACCACCCAGATCTTCCGGCTTGCCCCAGCGGCCGGCCGGAATGCGGTCCAGGATCGCCTTGTTGCGGTCTTCATCAGCGCGCAGCTGCGCGGTGTTGTCGGTGGCCATGTAACCCGGGGCGATGGCGTTGATGGTCACGCCCTTGCCTGCCCACTCATTGGCCAGCAGGCGGGTGATGCCGGCAATGCCGCTCTTGGAGGCGGTATACGACGGCACCCGCACGCCGCCCTGGAAGGACAGCATCGAAGCGATGTTGATGATCTTGCCGCTGCCTTGGGCGATGAACTGCTTGCCTGCAGCCTGGCTCATGAAGAACGCGGACTTGATATTGACGTTCATCACGTCGTCCCAATCCTTCTCGCTGAAATCCACCGCGTCAGCGCGACGGATCAGGCCGGCGTTATTGACCAGGATGTCGATGCGGCCCAGGCCGGCGATGGTTTCAGCAACCACGCGCTCAACCGGCTCGATGCTGATCAAGTTGGCTTCGATGTTGAGGAAGCGGCGGCCCAGCGCGCGTACCTTCTCGGCGGTCTCGTCGGCCGGGACGATGCCGGCACCGGCAATGTCGGCACCGGCGGCGGCCAGCGCCAGCGCGATGCCCTGGCCCAGACCGGTATTGGCACCGGTTACCAGTGCGACCTTGCCTTCGAGACTGAATGGATTCGTCATGGTGTTCCTCTCCCAGAGCGGTAGTTCGATGGTGCTGACGGCGGCTGGCGCCGGAGCGGGGCGATGGCGCCGGTATTGGTCCGGTCAGCGCATCTGTCCAGTGGCCCGCCGCTGCAATCTGCGGGCCTGCCAGACGATTCTAGCCAATTATGGCCACCGGTGTCATTTTGCACTGCAAGATAAGCAATTCCCTTTGTAAAACAAAAACTTGGGGACAATCAGTCCTGCGGCGGCTGGCAGGAATCGCGCACGATCAGATGCGGGCGCACGCTCGCCATCGGCATGGCGGTCTTGCCCTCGGGCTGGATCAGCATCGCGGCCGCTGTTCTCCCGGTGTCACGGGTGTTGCGGCGTACCGAGGTCAGCGATGGCCACAGCCGTGAGGCCAGCGGGCTGTCGTCGTAACCAACGATCGACAACTCGCGTGGAATGCTGATGCCGGCACGCATCGCCACCTTGTAGACGCCAGCGGCCATTTCATCGTTACCGGTGAAGATGGCAGTCGGGCGCTGCTTGCCCAGCAGCAGTTTCTCGGCCGCGGCCACACCGGACTCGAAGGTGTAACCGGCCTCAATGATGCGCGCCGGCGGCAGCTCGATGCCACGCCGCTCCAAGGCTTCAAGGAAGCCGGCGGTGCGTTCGTGCGCCGAGCGGTAGGCGGTGGGGCCGGTGATCAGGGCAATGTCGCGATGGCCCAGCGACAGCAGGTAATCAGCCGCTTCGGCCGCGCCGTCGCGGTCATGGGTGATCACCATCTGCGAGGTTTCATCCAGCGGCAACGCGGCAATGCGGGTGAAGCGGCAACCGATCTCGTCCAGCATGTCGGCCAGTGCCTGGTCTTCGGAGGCACGCGGCACCAGGATCACGCCATGCAGCTTCTGCTGCTGCACGAAACGCTTCACGCCCTCGATATAGCCAGGGCTGCGGGTGTCGCAGGGGTGCACCACCAGCTCGAAGGTGGAGCCGCGCAGCGCGTCAAGCGCACCGTTCTGCATGTCCACCACGTATTGCGCGGTGGGATTGTCGTAGACCATGCCGATCAGGAACGAGCGCCGGAACGCCAGCCCACGCGCCAGTGGATCAGGCGTGTAGCCGACTTCGCGCATCAGGGTTTCAACCTTGTCGCGGGTGTCTTTGCGCACCAGCGGCGAGTTGTTGATGATCCGCGAGACCGTCTTCTTGGAAACACCCGACAGCCGCGCGATGTCGTTGATGGTGGCAGGCCGCCCCAGTGACTGGGGCGTTGTGGCGGCGTCGGCTTTCTTGCGCAAGGCGATGTCCTTGAAACCGTTCATGACGGGCATTCTATCGGGCCGCACTCAATCCAGAGCACGGTAGCGGAACTGGCGGAAATGGACCTTGCCGTTGCCAGCGGCATAGATGGCCGGCTTCAACGCAAGGAATTTCCCCGCCACATTGTGATGGTAGCCGGAGACTTCCATCTGAACAGGATACTTCTGCCAGCTGCGGCCGTCCTTGGAAGTGTGGACGGTGAGGATGTGGCGGTTGTTGGTGACCCTCAGCCACAGCTTGCCGCCGGTGGCACTGGGCTGGGGCCGGGTAGGGCGCTCATCGCCATAGCGGTGCAGAATGAACTGCTCGCCATTGCTGCCTACGCCGGCATACAGGCGGTCGCTGTAATACAACAGCGCGCCGCCGAAGGCACCCGGCTCGATGTCCATTTCCACTTCAAACTCATAGGCGACGTCGCCGGCAATGGCGGTCAGCGGTGAGCTGTCACGCGGGGTCGTACCCTTGCCCTGCAGGCTCATCCCGTCCTTGTCGAAGGAAAGCCGCTGGTACTCGTCACGGGTCGGGTTGAAGAACGACCACTGCGGGCCGAGCTTGCCGCCCTTGAAGTCGTCCGACAGCGCCATGCCATGCGGCAGCGCCTCGCCGGAAGGCTTGAGCAGCGGCGTACCCAGATCGCCGCCTTTGGCCACGAACCAACCGTCGTCGGTCCACTCGATGGGCTCCAGCAGCATCTGCCGGCCCAGCGTCCAGTAACCGTTCTCGTAGCCGTGGTACATCATCCAGCCACGGCCATCGGTGCCTTCTATCAAGGTGGCATGGCCACGCGACCACCACGGCTCGTCACGGTTGACGGTGCGGGTGATGGGGTTGTTTGGCGCGTTTTCCCACGGCCCGTGGATCGAGCGCGAACGTGCGGTGATGACCATGTGCCCGGTCGGTGGACCGGCGGTGCCGCCGACGGCGGTGGTCATGTAATACCAGCCATTGCGCTGGCTGATCTTCGGGCCTTCCTGGGCGTAGGCCTCCACATCCCAGCTTTCCGGGTAACGCCAGCCGTCATAGACATGCTTGGGCTTGCCGACCACGCTCAGGCCGTCGTCGCTGATCTGCACGTAGTCGCCGCCGGACAGGAACAGGTAGCGCTTGCCGTCCTCGCCGACCGCGTGGCCGGGATCGATGTAGCCGGACAGGCCGATGTCGATCGGCTCGCTCCACGGGCCCTTGATGTCATCGGCCCAGACCATGAAGTTGCTGCGCGACTCGCCGGTGCGCGCCGGGAAGTAGATGTAGTAGCGACTGCCGTGCTTGATGATGTCCGGCGCCCAGATCGCACCAACATTGGTGGTGATGGCATGGCCCAGCGGCTGCCAGTTCACCAGGTCGCGCGAATGCCAGATTGGCAGGCCCGGATAGGCATCGAACGAGGACAGGGTGAGGTAGTAGTCGTCACCGTCCTTGAGCACCGACGGATCCGGGTGATCACCGGCCAACACCGGGTTGAGGAAACTGCCATTGCCCAGATCGGCCATGCGCTGATGTTCGATACCGCGCTTCGCGCTGATCGGTGCATCGGCGGCCCAGGCCGGCGCGGCGGCAAGCAGGCAAACAGTAGCCAGCGCGGCCAAGGTACGGGTCACGTTCATCGTTTTCTCCAGATGGAAGGCGAAAGGCGCGGACGCTCTCGCGGTATCAGCGGGGTGGGGGGGGCCCCCCCCGCGCCCCCCCCCCCGCCTGAACCACGCCGCACCGCGCGCCCCCCCCCCCAGCCAGCGGGGGGGGAGGGGACACAAAAGCACCCCCCCCCCC
>NZ_JBRREB010000049.1:0-35274 GCF_056759995.1 Stenotrophomonas sp. STEN030
GTGGCGCGGCGCGGGCCCGGCGCCGGGCCCGCCCCCGCCCCGCCGCCCCCCCCGCCCCCCCCCCCCCGGCGCCGCCCCCCCCCCCCCCCCCCCCCCCCCCCCCCCCCCCCCCCCCCCACTACAGGTAATGCCCAAGCTTGAAGCGCTAGCAAAGGCTGCCCTCACCCCAACCCCTCTCCCGTGAACGGGAGAGGGGCTTTCGATCAAGAGCGGGGCTTCAGATCAAGAGCCTTTGGGGCGCGGGGTCACGAATACCGTGATTTCCTCGCGGTCGTGATACAGCTGCTTGGCGCGGATCGTCAGCGGCTTGTCGGCCTTCTCGGCAAACAGATCCAGGCACAGGCGGGTCTCATCCCAGCGCTTCTTCATCGGCAGTTTGAGGTTGAAGATGGCGTGCTTGCACCAGCCTTCGCGCAGCCAGGTGCCCATGCGCTCGGCAACGCGGCGTGGCTGTTCGACCATGTCGCAGACCATCCAGTCCAGCGGCGTTTCCGGCTGCCAATGGAAACCATCGGCACGCAGATGTTCGACCAGACCGGTATCCAGCACATGCTGACGCAGCGGGCCGTTGTCGATGCTGTTGACGCGCAGGTGCTGACGGGTCAGCACCCAGGTCCAACCGCCGGGCGCAGCGCCCAGGTCAGCTGCGCGCATGCCGGGGACCACCAGTGCTTCACGCTCTTCCGGCGTGAGCAGGGTCATGAAGGCTTCTTCCAGCTTCAAGGCCGAACGCGAAGGTGCATCCGGCAGCAGCTTCAAGCGCGGAATGCCCAGCAGCCATGGTGCGCTGTCGCGGGTGTCGGAGACGCAGACAAAGGCATGCGTGCCATCGACGAACACTACATGCAGGCGCGGCAGCTTGCCGTTGGGCTTGTCGGTGAGCAGGCCGCCTTTGCGCAGCGCCGGGCGCAGCGCATTGCCGAAGGCGCGGGCCAGGCCGGCCAGCGGCTTGCCCGCGTCCGAGTCAGGGTGCTCCACCCACAGATCGCCAAACCGTTGCTGGCCTTCCAGCGCGGCGATGATCGGGGTGATGCGGTCGCTGGCATCGAGCTGCGGCAGTTCGGCCAGCACGCGTAGCTTCTGCCGGGCGAAGATCAGCTCGCGCCAGGGCAGGCGCTGGTCCAGTGCTTCGGCCTCGTCGGTGACGAACACCACGTAGCCGTCGTTGCGCTGGGTACGGGCGTAGCCGGCAATGCCGGCGTGACCGGCACGGTCGTTCAATTCGCCGGCCAGTTCCGGTTCAAAGCCTTGGCGGCAGTAGCAGAGCAGGCCGGTCATGGAAATCCTTGGTTTGTTGCGGGTGGGCTTCCTTCTCCCGCTGGGAGAAGGTGCCCCGTAGGGGCGGATGAGGGTGGGTCGCGGTTCGGTAGCAGACTGCATGAGAACTGCCGGACCCTCACCCCAACCCCTCTCCCGCAGGCGGGAGAGGGGCTTTGTATCAGTAGCGTGCACCGTCGTTCTTGCCGTAGCTGTGCAGCACGGCGCGGGCGTCGTCGCGGTTGATGCCTTGCACGACCTCGATGCCACGCTTGTTCAGCTCGCCGGCCCAATCGGCGGGCAGCGGGCCTTCGTCGAACGGGGTGAGTTCTTCCACGTCGGCGGCGCAGGCGCCGATCAGCAGGCGGTCGATACCGGCCCAGACGGTGGCGCCGTAGCACTGGCAGCAGGGCTGCGAGGAAGTGGCTAGGGTGATCGGCGACAGCAGCGCGTTCAGGCGCGGGGTGTTGAGCTTCTGCTGGGCCAGCATATAGGCCATGTTTTCGGCATGTGCCAACGAGGTGGCATGCGGCACCACGCGGTTCACGGCAGCAGCGATCACCTTGTGGTCGGGGCCGAATACCACTGCGCCAAACGGGCCGCCGCTGGCGTGTTCAACATTCAGCCGCGACAGCTCGATGGCCAACGCTACCTTGTCCGCATCGCTGGTATAGGCGCGGTCGCAGTCGACGGCGTCGTGGATCCAGACGGGGAGGGTGAGGTGAACCTGGGCGTGCAGCATGATGATGACCGGCGTTATGGCAAAAAACGGCGGTCAGTTTAGCGGACTGGGGGGCTGGGGCGGGTTTGCTGGTGGGGGTTGTTCAGGTGTGGGGATTTGCCGTGCGCGCGGAACTGGAGCGGAGCCACGCTCAGCTCCTCCCCTTTGGCGAAGCCAAGGGGGAGGGTGGGAGGGGGTTGGCTTTTCTTTGTAATTTTCAGGATTGACGCGAAGAGCACCCCTCCCCAACCCTCCCCTTGGCCTTCGGCCAAAGGGAGGGAGCGAAGCGCTTAAAACTCCGCGCCCACCGTCATGAAGATCTGCCGCGGGGCGCTGGCGTGGATGGCGTAGCGGGTGCCGTTGGGGTCGGTCGGGGCGAACGAGCTGAGCTGACCGGCGTAGCGCTTGTTGCTCAGGTTGGTGACGTTCAAGGACACCTTGACGTTCTGCAGGCCCAGACCAGGGCCGAACCTGTAACCGCCGCCGGCATCGAAGGTGGTCACGCCGGGTACCGACTGGTCATTGGTATAGGTGTAGTAACGCTTGCCGGTGTACTTGCCGCGCAGGCTGGCGAACCAGCCGTCACGGTTCCAGCTCAGTTCGCTGGAGGCCATGCGTTGCGGGGTGTCGACGGTGATCTTGCCGGCGACTGGCACGATGGCACCGCCGGAGATGTAGTCGTCCTCGTAGGTGGTTTTGTTCCAGGACAGCGCGTTGTACCACTGCAGGCCCTGCGTCGGCTTGAGGATGAAAGTCAATTCCGCGCCCTGGCTCTTCACCGAGCCGACGTTGATGAAACGGGTGATGCATTCCGGGCGCGTGCCAACTTCAATGCTGGTGCAGGGGTTGAGCGAGAGCAGGCGGTTGTCGAACATCACGTGATATGCCGCCAGCGATGCCTGATACCTGGCACCGAAGCTGCGGAAGCCGGCTTCAAAGGTCTTGGACTTCTCCGGCTCCAGGCCGGCGCTGGCGGCAAAGGATTCGGGCGAGACCTGCAGCGGGCCGCCGCTGCCGCCGCCGACGAAGGCGGCGATGTTTTCTGCATACGAGGCGAACAGCTCGTTGTTGGCGTTGAGCTTGAAGCCCACACCCAGCTGCGGCAGCAGCGATTCCTTGGCGGTAAGCGTGCCCGACGCGAGCTTCTGCTCGGTGCCCGGCTTTGCGATAGCACGCATGCGGGTGTTCGGGCTCTTGATGCCGATATCCACAGTCAGGCGTTGATCGAGGAAGCGCATGCGGTCCTGCACGTAGAACTGGCGGGTGCGGATGTCGAAGTCCTGGTCGAACAAACGGCGGTCCGGATTCTTCAGGTAGGTGTCGTCGAGGAACGGACCGTCGATGTAATAGAAGTTGCGCTCGACGTTGTGGTCGTTCTGCTCGAACCACAGACCAGCTTCCAGTTCGTGGATGCCGACATTCCATGACAGCGCAGCGGTCAGGCCCTGACGATCGATGGTGTAGTTGGTGCTGCGGATCGAGATCGGCAGCATATGGTCGGTGCCCGGATTCGACGCCTGGCCCGGTGCCCACCAGTGGCCTTGGCCGCGGTTATCGTGGTGATAGGCCAAAAGCTTGAGGTTGAGCTCGTCACCGAGACGAAGGCTGGCATCAAGCGAGTACAGGTTGTCGTCGCGCAGGGCGCGGCTCTGGTAGTAGGCATCGTCGATGCTGTTGACGCCGCCGCTGAAGGCGCAGCGCGTGGCGTCGAAGGTTGCCGGTGCGCAGTAAGCGGCAGCCACCGCGCGGTCCCAATCTGGTGCGTAGATGTTCCAGTCATAGCCCAGTCCGCGCTGCAGCATGCTCTTGGACAGGTAGGCGTAGTTGGCTTGGCTGGCCCGCGAGGTGGCAACAAAGGCGCCGAAGCGATGATCGCCAACATTCCACACTGCTTTGGCATTGAACTGGCGGGTGGTCTGGTTCTGGTGTGGCGCGGCCCACATGTCCGCGTCCTGGTGCACACCGGAGACATAGGCCGAGAAACCATTCAGGTCGCCGGTATCCACGCGCAGGTAACCGCGACGCTGGTTGTCATCGCCGACAGTGACGCTGGCGCGGCCACCAAACACCGTGGACGGGTCCTGCGAGAAGTACTGGATTGCCCCGCCCAGATTGCTGGTCGAGGCCACGCCCAGCGAGCCTATACCCTGCGATAACTCGGCACCGCCCAGATTCTCGGCAATGATCGCGCGGGCGATGCTCAGGCCGTTGTAGTTGCCATAGCTGTTGTCGCCGAGCGGGATACCATCGAGCGTATAGCCCAGACGGGTCTTGTCGAAGCCGCGCAGGCTGATGGTCTGTGATTCTTCGTTGGCACCGAAGGCGTCATTGGACTGCACGGAAACACCGGGCAGACGATCAAGAATCTTCTGGCCGCTGCTGCCCGGCGGCAACACCTGTTTGTCGACCTCGCCGATGCGCTGCACCTGGCGGGTCTGGCCTTGGCCGATCACCGAGATGGTATCCAGCGTCTGTGCGGAGGCACCGCTGTCGGCAGCTGCTTCGGCGAAGGCGTGGTTTGTGCACAGGGCGAGGGTGATGGCGAAGCTGAGGCGTTGGAGATTCATTGTCTACCGGGTCCATGGAAAGGCCGGCGTGTACGCCGGTCCAAGGAGCCTGTCGGACGATTGTTAAAGCTCGTTTACGCAGGCGCGAAACTTTGCTGTTCCACGGTGTTTTGCGGACAGATGCGAGCAGAAGTGCGACGTAGTCGATATGAAATTCCGGACGTTCGACAGCAATGGTGCGCAGGCTTCCAAAAGAAAACGCCGCGACAAAGCGCGGCGTTGGTTGTTGCATCCATGGTCGCAAGATCAACCCATGTACAGGCCACCGTTGACCGGATAGTCAGCACCGGTGACATAGGCCGCATCATCACTGGCCAGCCACGCACACAGTGCAGCCACTTCCTCTGGCTTGCCAAGGCGGCGGATCGGCACCGAAGCCGCCAGCCGATCCAGCACGTCCGGCGGGAAGCTGCTGATCGCCTGGCTGGCGATATAACCCGGCGAGATCGTGTTGACGGTGACGCCGCGCGCGGCGACTTCCGCTGCAAGCGCACGACTGAAGCCGTGCATCGCGGCCTTGGCCGTTGCGTAGTTGACCTGGCCAATCTGGCCTTTCTGTGCGCTGACCGAGCCGATGTTGATGATGCGTCCCCAGTTCTGGTTGGTCATGCCATCGACCACCTGCTTGCTCAGGTTGAACAAGGTATTGAGGTTGGAGGCGATCACAGCGTTCCAGTCTTCGGTGCTCATCTGCCGGAACAGCATGTCGCGGCTACCGCCGGAGTTGTTGACCAGCACATCCACTTCGCCCACTTCCGCACGCACCTTGGCGAACGCAGCTGCGGTGGAGTCCCAATCGGCGGCGTTGCCTTCGGAGACGATGAAATCAAAGCCGAGTTCGCGCTGTTCGCGGATCCAGTTTGCCTTGCGCGGTGAATCCGGCGCGCACCCTGCCACCACCGTGTGGCCGGCGCGGGCCAGGGTCTGGCAGATGGCAGTGCCTACACTGCCCATGCCACTGGTGACGTAAGCGATACGTAGCGTCATGGTGCTCTCCAATGCGTCAGGTAGGTGCCGCTCAGGCGGCCAATGGATACAGGGCGAACAGCAGGCTGCCGGCCATCAGGATCATGGAAATGAGTACCGCCCACTTCAGGGTGAACTTCTGGTGGTCAGCAAAATCCACCTTGGCCAGGCCAACCAGCAGATAGGTCGACGGCACCAGCGGGCTCAACAGATGCACCGGCTGCCCGGCCAGCGAAGCCCGCGCCATTTCCACTGGAGTGATGCCGTAGTGACCTGCCGCTTCGGACAGGATCGGCAGCACGCCGAAATAGAACGCGTCGTTGGACATGAAGAAGGTGAAGGGCATCGATGCCACGGCGGTGATCACCGCCAAGTACGGGCCCCAGGCTTCCGGAATCACCGACAGGAAGCCGCGCGACATCGCTTCGACCATGCCGGTGTTGGACAGGATGCCGGTGAAGATACCTGCGGCGAAGATCAGCGATACCACTGACAACACATTGCCTGCATGGTTGACCACGCGACGACGCTGCTCGGCCAGGTTTGGGTAGTTGATCACCAGGGCGATGGCGAAGCCGACCATGAACAGGATCGGCATCGGCAGCAGGCCGATCACCAGTGCCGCCATCAGCGCCAGGGTGAGGGCGAAGTTGACCCACAGCAGCTTCGGCCGCTTGGTGTCTTCGGCGTCTTCCACGGTCGGCAGCGCATCGCTGTCGTCGGAGACGCTGGCGTCCATCCACGAGCCACCCTGCGGCAGGGCGACCACGCCCAGACGACGACGTTCCTTCATGCCCAGATACCAGGCCAGTGCAAGGATGCCGGCGCATGCCAGAACCATCGCCGGAATCAGCGGCACGAACACATCTGCCGGATCCACGTGCAGGGCAGTGGCCGCACGCGCGGTCGGCCCGCCCCACGGGGTGAGGTTCATCACGCCACCGGCGAGGATGGTTACGCAGGTCATGCTCAGTGCGTTCATGCCCAGGCGGCGGTACAACGGCAGCATCGCAGACACGGTGATCATGTAGGTGGTGGAGCCATCGCCATCGAGCGAGATCAGCATCGCCAGCACGGCGGTGCCCATTACGATCTTCAGCGGATCGCCCTTGACGATGCGCAGGATGATGCGCACCAGCGGGTCGAACAGGCCTGCATCGATCATCACCCCGAAGTAGAGGATGGCGAACATCAGCATCACGCCGGTCGGCGCGATCTTCTTGATGCCGTCGAGCATCATTTCATCAAGGCCGGCACCGAAACCGCCGATCAGGGCGAAGACGATGGGTACGGTAATCAGGGCGACCAGCGGCGACAGTCGTTTGCTCATGATGAGATACATGAACGTCAGAACCATGCCGAAGCCGAGGATGGTCAGCATCATCTGCAGACTCCTAGAAGAGACAGGACGGGAAGGGGGCGTTTAGAAATCGAACTGCAGGCGGCCGGTTACCGCGCGGGTGTGGTCCACGGTGGTATCGGTCAGGCGATTACGGTTGCGGCTTTCGATCAGGTTGAGCATGAAACGCAGGTTGTCGCGCAGGTACCAATTGCCGGCCAGGGTCCAGGCTTCGGTGCTGCCGTTGCGCAGGTCGGGTTGACCATCGAGGTGCTGGCTGCCGCGCATCTGGTCGTAGCGCAGCGCGACTTCAAACGCGCCGGGTTTGTGGCGGATGTCCTTGATGCGGGCGAAGCGGCCGGTCTTGCGGTCATAGCTGCGCGACTCGCCGGTGACGAACCAGCTGAGCATGCCGTAGGCGGCCATCACCTCGCCGCGCTGGGCGCCGTCGTCGAAGGTGGCGCCGCTGAATTCGCCCTGCCATGACAGCGGGCCGCGCACCTGTGCGTATTCCAGCGACCACTTGTTGACGTCGGTATCGCGGCCGGCCGAGAAGTCGACCAGGGTCAGGCGACTTTCATCGGACAGATGGCCGGCCGGGCGTGGGCGGATGCGCAAGGCAGGAACGCCATTCACGCCGGGGTTGTCATAGGCCTCGCGGGCCAGCGACAAGCCCAGGTGCAGCACATCGCCAGCGGCCGGACTTGGCGCCCAGGTGACGCGGCCGCCAGCAGCGCGGCCCTTGACCTGCCAGGCATCGATGCTTTCCAGGCTGTAGACGCTGGCGGCCCAGGTCATATCGCCCGGATTGGCCTGCCACGAGGCGCCAAGGCGGTACAGCGGGGCCAGGCTGGTGCCGGCATTGCCACGCTCCAGGAAGCTGCCGTAGTTGGAGCCGGTGCGGTCGTCCAGCGAGTAGTACTGCTTGAACTGGCCCACGGTCAGCTTGCCGGCATCGCCGAAGCTGCGGCTGACGTAGACGTCCTTGGCCTCGGGGCGGTCGCCGGAGAAATCGGCTTCCAGCTTGTAGTCGACCACGAAGAACTTGCCTGACACATCCAGCCAGGCGCGACGGATCTCGGTGTCGTCCTTGTTCGGGGTGCCGCGATGATCATTGTCGAAGCTGGCGAAATCCAGGTGCAGGCGGCCGCCGATGGTGGCCGTGACCGGACCTTCGTCATCTGCGGCCAGCGCCGGAGCGCCCAGGCTCAGCAGCACAGCGGCAGCGATGCTGCGCTTTTGGAAAACACTCAGTTCCACAAACCCTCCCAGGTGCGCGCCAGGCGCGCGGCATACATGGGCACCTGCTGGTGCGTGGCCGCAGTCTGGAGGGGACTAGCTGTCATCCGCCTGTCAGCACTTTGTGCGCCGCAGCAATGGTGGTGTCCCCTGCGCGTTGCTGGCTTCCGCGTTAGCATTCGCGCCTTCCCGCCACATTCCCTCGCGATGCGCCTGCTGCTGGTTGAAGACAATGCGGACCTGGCCGACGCCATCATTCGTCGCATGCGCCGCAACGGCCATGCGGTGGATTGGCAGGCCGATGGCATGGGCGCAGCCAGCGTGCTGCGCTACCAGAGCTTCGATCTGGTGGTGCTGGACATTGGCCTTCCCAAGCTCGATGGCCTGCGCGTGCTGGCGGGCATGCGCGAGCGCGGCGACAGCACGCCGGTGCTGATGTTGACCGCGCGTGACGGCATCGAAGATCGCGTGCAGGCATTGGATGTGGGCGCGGACGACTACCTCGGCAAGCCTTTCGATTTCCGCGAGTTCGAGGCGCGCTGTCGAGTGCTGCTGCGACGTGGCCGTGGCCAGGCCAGTGAAGTGGTGCAGATCGGCGGTTTCCAGTTCGACAATGCCGCGCACAGGGTCACCCTTGATGGTGAGGTGATCGAACTGCCTAACCGTGAATTCCGCCTGCTGGAAATCCTGGTCGGGCGGCTTGGCCAGGTCGTCGGCAAGGATGAGATAGCCAAGGGTCTGTTCGGCTTCGACGACGAAGCCGGGCCCAATGCGATCGAGCTATACATTGGCCGACTGCGTAAGAAGCTGGTGGCCGCACCCTTGCGCATCACCACCGTGCGTGGCGTGGGCTACATGTTGGAGGCCAGCGACGGCGGTAGCGATGGCAACGGCTGAGATCCACGCCTCCGGTTCATTGCGGCGCACCTTGATGCTGTATCTGGGCGCGTTGCTGGCGGTATTCGCGGTGGCGTTGTTGTTTGCAGCGCGTGATTACGGGCAACGAGCTGCTAATCGTTCCTACGATCACCTGTTGGTGTCTTCGGCGCTGTCCATCGCCGACTCGGTAGCGCTGGTTGATGGCCAATGGCAGGTGGATCTGCCGTATGCGGCCTTGGACCTGTTGTCGATGGCCGAGGAGGACCGAGTGTTCTACCGGGTTGCTGACAGCCGTGGCCTGACCATCACCGGTTATGAGGATCTACCTCTCGCACCGCGCAAGACTGGCAGCCAACCGCAGTTGTTCGACGCCGAGTACAGCGGCGAAACCGTGCGCTTCGTGGTGGTCAAACGCAGCTTTGCTGCCGCGTCCGCGCAGGGCGAAGTGCAGGTGCAGGTAGGCCAGACTCGCCGCGCGCGCGCTGCGCTGGCGCAGGAAATGGTCAACCGCGCGCTGATCGCCATCGGCGTGTTGTCGGCCTTGTTGCTGGGTTTGGTGGCATTCGGCGTGCACCGTGCGTTCCGTCCGCTGGTACGGCTGGAACGCGAATTGTCGCGACGCGAGCCATCTGACCTGAAGCCATTGGATACGCGCGTACCGCGTGAGATGAATCAGATGGTCGGTGCCTTGAACCGTTTCATGGAGCGCCTGTCCAGCAGCAACGAAACCCTGCGCGCATTCATGGCCGAAGCCGCGCATCAGATGCGCACGCCACTGGCGGCATTGCGCGCACAGGCGCAGCTCGCCCTGGACGAAGAAGAGCCCGAGGACATGCAGCGCAGCCTGCGTGCGATCGAGCGCAACGCCACCCATATGAGTCGCCTGTTGAACCAGCTGCTCAGCGATGCCAGCGTCATCCATCGCTCCAACCTGCAGCGCTTCACGCCATTGGATCTGGCTGAAACGGTGCACCAGGCCCTGCACGAAGCACTGCCGCAGGCCGGCCCGGCGCCACGCGTGCAGCTGGCGATCACCACCGGCGCGGTGCAGGTCAACGGCGACGCCTTGCTGTTGCGCGAGGCGATCAAGAACCTGATCGACAACGCGATGAAATACGGCGGCGACGGCCCGCTGCAGATTGCCTTGACCGTGCAGGACACGCAGGCGGTGCTGACCATCGCCGATCACGGTCCCGGTATCAGCGCCGCCGATGCCGAGCGGGTATTCGAACGCTTCGGACGTGGTGAGAACGCGCCTGCCGGTGGTGCCGGTCTGGGCCTGGCCATCGTCAAGCGCGTGGTTGAAAGCCATGGCGGCAGCATCGACCTGAGCAATCGGCCCGAAGGCGGTCTGGTCGCCACCATCCATCTGCCAAGGCATGCCGCATGAGCCGCTTGTTGATCCTGTTGTTGGGCCTGCTGCTGGCACCGTCATTGCACGCTGCGCCGGGTGATGTACAGCGTTTCCCAGCGCAGGGCGTGGCGACCGAGCAGCTGCGCATCCACGGCACCACGGATATCGAAGTGTTCGCGGTGGTGATCGCCGATTACCAGCGCCTGCATCCGGGCACGGAAGTCGTTTACGAAGACATCATTACCCAGGACCTGTACGCGCGTTTCCTGCGCGACCGCAACACCGCGACCACGCCTGATCTGCTGATTTCCAGCGGCATGGATCTGCAGACCAAGCTGGTCAACGATGGCCACGCATTGCCGCATCGTTCGCCGCAGACGGAGGCTGTGCCTTCGTGGGCGAAGTGGCGCAATGAAGCCTTCGGCATCAGCTACGAGCCGGTGGCGATGGTCTACAACACGCGTACCTTGCCAGCCGCAAAAGTGCCGCACACGCGCCGCCAGTTGCTGGACCTGCTGCGTGCCGAAGGCGCACCGCTGCGCGGCAAGGTCGGAACCTACGATATCGAGCGCAGCAGTGTCGGCTATCTGCTGGCGACCCAGGACGCTCAGCGCGGCAGCATCGCCGGCGCCTTGCTGGGCGCATTGGGTGACAACGGCGTGGTGCGCGAGGAGCGTACCGGCGTGCTGTTGGACCAGGTCAGCAGCGGCAAGCTGTCGCTGGTCTACAACGTGCTGGGCTCGTATGCGCAGGCGCGCATCGATGCCGGTGCGCCCCTGGGCATCGTCGAGCCGGAGGATTACACCCTGGTGGTGCTGCGTACGGCGGTGATTCCGCGCAACAGCCCGCACCCGGCCGAAGCCAAGCGCTTCCTCGACTACCTGTTGTCGGCGCGGGGCCAGCAGGTGCTGTCACGCGAGGCGCGCTTGATGCCGATCATCCGCAACGGCGGTGGTGACAGTGATCCCGGCCAGAACCGGCGGCCGATCCAGCTTGGGCCGGGGCTGCTTGTGTATCTGGATGCGCTCAAGCGCCGCCAATTCCTCGATGCCTGGCGCAGCAGCGTGGAGCCCAAGCCGCGCTGAGCGCTACTCAGCGCGCCGGTGCGGGATTCTCGCTCATCGGTTGGCGCAGCGGATCGTTGCTGCCGGCTGCTGCGCATTTGCCCTGCACGCAACTGCAGCCCTGGATCTCAGGGAAACCACAGACACTCATCATGCCCTTGGCCTGGCAGCTGGCCTGTACGCCGGCCGGGTCGGTGGGACTGTTGACGTTGACGCAGGCGGGATACTGACCGCAGCAGTTGCCGACGTTCTTCACCGTGCAATCGGCATCGACCTTGCAGCTGCTGTCGACCACGACAGGCGTGGCAGCGGGTTTGGCAGGTGTTGATGGTTCGCTGGCAGCCACTGGCGCGGGCGTTTGCGAAGTGACCGGCGCAGTGGCGGCCGGTGAGCTGCAGGCGGTGATCGCGAGCAGCAGGCAGAGCAGCAGTGACAGACGGAACATGGGCGAATCCTGTTCTGGGCACGCGGCCATGGTAGCCGCGTCCCATGTGAGCAGGGGGTTACCGGGCTGTCAGCCGGTAACCCCGCCCATCCGGATCAGGCCGACCAGGTATCGCGCAGGGTCACGCTGCGGTTGAACACCGGCTTGGCCGGGGTGTGATCGCGGCGGTCGGCGACGAAGTAGCCGGTGCGCTCGAACTGGTAGCTGAGCTCCGGCGTAGCCAGTGCAGCGGCCGGTTCGACGTAGCCGGTGACGACCTTGCGCGATTCCGGGTTCAGGTAATCGCGGTAGGTCTTGCCGTCGGATTCATCGTCCGGGTTGGCCACCGAGAACAGGCGGTCGTACAGGCGCACTTCGGCTTCCACCGCGTGCTGGGCGCTGACCCAGTGGATGGTGCCCTTGATCTTGCGGTTGGCGCCTTCCATGCCCGGGCGCGATTCCGGGTCCAGCCAGCCGCGCAGCTCGACGATCTCGCCGGCATCGTTCTTGATCACTTCATCGACGCGGGCGATGCCGGCGCCGCGCAGGCGCACTTCACCGCCCGGGACCAGACGCTTCCAGCCCTTGGGCGGCACTTCGGCGAAGTCTTCGCGCTCGATCCACAGTTCGCGCGAGAACGGCACTTCGCGGCTGCCGAAGCTTTCGTCCTTCGGATGGTTGCTGAAGGTGAGGGCTTCTTCGTGGCCCTCCGGCAGGTTGGTCAGCACCAGCTTGAGCGGATCGATCACCGCCATGCGGCGTGCGGCGGCGCTGTCTAGGTCTTCGCGCAGGGCGCCTTCGAGCACGCTGAAATCGATCAGCGAGTTCTGCTTGGAAATGCCAACGCGCTCAGCGAACAGGCGCATCGCCGCCGGGGTGTAACCACGACGACGCAGGCCCTGCAGGGTCGGCATGCGCGGGTCTTCCCAGCCATCGACCAGGTTTTCGGTGACCAGCGCCATCAGCTTGCGCTTGCTCATCACCGTGTAGTTGATATTCAGGCGTGAGAACTCGATCTGACGCGGCTTGGCGGCCTCACGCGGCAGGCCCTTGTCGACCAGCGGCTGGGTCAGCGCGTTGTCGTGGGCGTAGTCGACGTTGTCCACGCACCAGTCGTACAGCGGGCGGTGGTCTTCGAATTCCAGCGTGCACAGCGAGTGGGTGATGCCTTCCAGCGAGTCGCCCAGCGCATGCGCGAAGTCGTACATCGGGTAGATCGGCCAGGCATTGCCGGTGTTCTGGTGCTCGACGTGCTTGATGCGGTAGATCGCCGGGTCGCGCAGGTTGATGTTGCCGCTGGCCATGTCGATCTTGGCGCGCACGGTGCGGGCGCCATCGGCGAATTCACCGGCACGCATGCGCGCGAACAGGTCCAGGTTCTCCTCGACGCTGCGCTCGCGGTACGGCGAGGGGCGGCCCGGCTCGGTCAGCGAGCCGCGGTAGGCGCGTACTTCCTCGGCCGACAGGTCGCAGACATAGGCCTTGCCGTCGCGGATCAGCTTCTGTGCGGCCAGGTAATAGGCATCGAAGTAGTCCGAGGCGTGGCGCAGCTCGTTCCACTCGAAGCCCAGCCAGCGCACGTCATCCTGGATGGCCTGCACGTATTCCGGGTCTTCCTTGGCCGGGTTGGTGTCATCGAAGCGCAGGTTGCAAACGCCGCCGAACTCGCCGGCGATGCCGAAGTTCAGGCAGATCGACTTGGCATGGCCGATGTGCAGGTAGCCATTGGGCTCGGGCGGGAAGCGGGTCTTGATGGCCGTGTGCTTGCCGCTGGACAGGTCCTCACGGACGATCTGACGGATGAAATCGCGCTTTTCGGGAGCGTTTTCCGGCGTGGCAGCGACAGCAGGCGTGTTCTCGGACATGGGGGGACGCAGTGTATTGAAGTAAACCGCAAGTTTAGCCGAGCCGGGCGTTGGCTGCCGGGACGGGGCTATGCTGGAGCCTCCCGCCCCGTGGATTGGCACTGATGGACTGCCCCGTTCTGGTGATAGGCAACAAGAATTACTCGTCCTGGTCGCTGCGCCCGTGGCTGCTGCTGCGCCATTTCGGGGTGGATTTCGACGAAATACGGCTGGCCCTGGATACGCCGGGCTTTGCCAGCGAAGTGCTGCAGCATTCGCCCACCGGCAAGGTGCCCGCGCTGCGTGATGGTGCGCTGCAGGTCTGGGATTCGCTGGCCATCTGCGAATACGCCAACGAGCGCTGGCTGGGCGGACGCGGCTGGCCGGCCGATCTGGCCCAGCGCGCCGTGGCGCGGGCTGCCGCGGCGGAAATGCATTCAGGTTTCACCGCGTTGCGCAGCCAGCTGCCGATGAACAGCCGCCGCCAGCCGGACGGCTACCGCTGGGACGCCGCCGCGCAGGCCGACATCAACCGCATCCGCGCGCTGTGGAGCGAGCTGCGCCGGCAATACGGTACGGGTGGGGAGTTCCTGTTTGGCCAGTTCGGCATCGTCGATGCGATGTTTGCGCCGGTAGCGGTACGCTTCGACGGCTATGGCGTGGCCGCGGAAGGCGTTGCCGGCGAGTACCTGCAAGCGCTGTTGGCGCTGCCGGCGCTGCGCGAGTGGCGCGAGGCCGGTGCGGCGGAAACCGAGCAGGTTGCTGCCACCGACGCCCTGCGCCAGCCGGTTTAAGCGGAGAACCCCATGCAGCTGATCTACCAGACCAATAATCTGTTCGACGCCCATCTGGTCAAGCACGCACTGGAAGATGTCGGCATCCCGGCCTTCGTATTCGGTGAGTCCTTGCTGGGCGCGGGGGGCGAGCTGCCCCTGTTTGGCCTGCTGCGGGTCTGTGTGCCCGATTCGGCCAAGCCTGAAGCCGAGGAGATCGTCACTGCCTTGGGCTTGGACGATGGCCCCGCCGACCCCATCTTGGATGACGATGAAGCGCCGGGATTCCTCCCGGCCTGAGGAACTGACCATGTTGGGAATTGGCCAAGGAATACTGGGCATCGGCGCGTTCAAGCAGCGCCTGCCGCGCCCGGAAGAAGCACTGCCGGGGCGGGACACGCCACTGCCGCTGCACAATCAGCATTTCGTCAACGGCCAGCCCCTGCAGGCCGATTTCGATGGATTGCAGGTGCTGGACGTGGGCCTGGGCTGCTTCTGGGGCGCCGAGCGCAAGTTCTGGCAGCTGCCGGGTGTGGTGACCACGGCGGTGGGCTACCAGGGCGGCGTCACCCCGAATCCGACCTATGAAGAAGCCTGTTCCGGCCTTACCGGCCACACCGAGGTGGTGCGGGTGGTATTTGATCCGGCGCAGGTGACGCTGGAAGCCGTGCTGCGCACCTTCTGGGAAAACCACAATCCCACCCAGGGCATGCGCCAGGGCAACGATACCGGCACCCAATATCGGTCCGCGATCTACTGCCACACGCAGGAACAGTACGACGCGGCTATTGCCAGCCGTGCTGCCTACCAGCAGCAGCTGACGGCATCGGGTTTTGGTGAGATCACTACCGAGATCGTGTTTCCGGCACCGCCGTTCTATTACGCCGAGGATTACCACCAGCAGTATCTGGCGAAGAATCCCAATGGTTATTGCGGCATCGGCGGTACCGGTGTGAGCTGCCCGATTGGTCTGGATGTCTGAGCTGTGAGTGCCACACCGCGCCGTTTACTGGTGGTGTGGCACAGCTTTACCGGCGCTACTGCGGCGATGGTGGAAGCATTGCTGCAGGGTGCACGCGCGAGTACCGGTGATGCGGTGCAGGTGATTGCGTTGCGCGCTGCAGATGCGGGTGCGGACGATGTGCTTGCCGCCGATGCGGTGGTGTTTGCCACGCCGGAGACATTGGCTTCGATGAGCGGGGCGATGAAGGATTTCTTTGATCGCAGCTATTACCCGCTGTTGGGGCGCTGCGAAGGCAAGCCATATGCGCTGCTGGTATGTGCAGGATCGGATGGTCTGCCGACGATTGCGCAGCTGCGCAGGGTGGCGTTGGGTTTGCGTTTGAAAGAAGTGGCTGAGCCGGTGCTGGTGTGTACGCAGGCACAGACGGCGGAGGCGATTGTTGCCGGGAAAACGCTGCCGGAGGAGCAGCTGGCGCGAGGCCGAGAGCTGGGCGCGCTACTCGCAGCAGGGCTGGAGCTGGGAGTTTTTTGATTTTGATTAAGCCCCTCTCCCGCATGCGGGAGAGGGGTTGGGGTGAGGGCGCTCTTAAAGCACGTGGAGCAAAAGCTTTTAAAGCTCTAAAAGCTTCCCCTCATCCGCCCCTTCGGGGCACCTTCTCCCGCTCGCGGGAGAAGGGAGTGGTCAGACTTTGCTTGAACTGTCAGTTCCCAAGCTCATCCGCAATCCGCTGACGCAAGGTCTGCAGATCCTTCGCAAACGCTTCAATACCAGTAGCCAACTTCTCCGTAGCCATCGGATCAGCCGCCATATCCGCATCAAACTTGGCTTCATCGATCGCAGCGGCATTCACTGCTTCAGCAGCACCAGCAACCAGCTTGCGCGGCAGCTCACCAAAAGCTGCATCCAGCTTCTCCAGCAGATCCGGCGAGATCGTCAGACGGTCACAACCGGCCAGCGCTTCAATCTGCGCGGTCGAACGGAACGAGGCACCCATGACAACGGTGTTGGAGCCGCGGCGCTTGAACTCGGCAAACACGCCGCGCACGAACACCACGCCCGGGTCTTCATCAATGCTGGCCGGGGTCTGGCCGTTGGCCACGTACCAGTCCAGGATGCGGCCGACGAACGGCGAGATCAGGAAGGAACCGGCTTCCGAGCAGGCCAGCGCCTGGGTCGGGTTGAAGATCAGGGTCAGGTTGCAGTCGATGCCTTCGGCCTGCAGCACGCGTGCAGCTTCCACGCCCGCCCAGGTGGCGGCAATCTTGATCAGCACCTTGCTGCGCGGCACGCCGGCCGCTTCGTACATGGCGATGAACTCGCGCGCTTTGGCAATCGTCGCCTCGGTGTTGTGCGCCTGGTCGGCATCCACTTCGGTGGAAACACGGCCCGGTACCAGCTCGGCCAGCATGGTGCCCACGCCAACGGTCAGGCGATCGACCACGGCATTGGCGATGCTCTGCTTGTCACCGCTTTGGGCGCGGCCCCACTGCAGCTCGCGCTCGATCAGGCCGGCGTACACCGGCAGGTCGAGGGCTTTTTTCACCAGCGTCGGGTTGGTGGTGCAGTCGACTGGGCGCAGGCGCTTGATGGCGTCGTAATCGCCGGTATCGGCGACGACGACGGACAGTTCACGCAGCTGGGCGAGCTTGGAGGGGGCCTGGGACATCATGGTTTCCTGTTGCAGGTGCGGCGCAGTGCGCTCAGCGGTGGAAATCGCCAGCCGCTTCGGGCTGGTAGTGAACAGCGGTGACGCGCAGGCGCAGCTTGCGGCCGCCCGGTGCGGTCCAGTCGATGGTCTGGCCAACCGACAAGCCCAGCAGGGCGCTGCCGACCGGTGCCAGCACGGACACGCGGCCCTTGTCGAAGTCCGCTTCGTGCGGATAGACCAGGGTCAGGGAATGTTTTTCGTTGTGCAGTTCGTCTTCGCAGTCCACACGGGAGTGCATGGTGACGATGCCTTCGGGGATTTCTTCCGGCGGCAGCACCTGCGCGCGCTCAAGTTCCTGCGCAAGGGCAACAGCGGCCGGGTGCCGGCTCAGCGCCGGGGAGTCCAGCAGGGCCTCAAGACGGGCCATGTCACGGGTGGAAACAACGATGGATGGTGGCAGACCGCTGTGGCTGGTCATGGGAATTCCTTATCTGATTGAAGAGCAAGCAAAAGGCGACGCTTTGTCGGCGCCGCCCGGATTTCTATTGTGCTGGTGAAACGGGCCGTAGACGACCCTGTGAAGATCATGGGGCCGGTGCGGCCCGGATGCAATGTGGGCGAGGGGAATGTTCAGGTTTTGGGGCAAAGCCTGACCCCTCCCCAACCCTCCCCTCCGCCTGCGGCGCAAGGGAGGGCCGGGGAGGGGTCAGCTTTTAAGCTTGAACCCGCGCCGGTTCCGCCGGCGCCTCCAACAACCCAGCCGGCAGCTGTTTGAACAACTGCGAGAACTGCTCCAGAAATGCGCCCATCGCCGAACTGCGGCGCCAGACCATGCCGATCCTGCGATTCGGCTGCGGATTGCCCGCAAACGGGATCAACCGCACGTTCTCCGAGCGCGCCACCGGCGGCTTCACCGCAAGCATCGGCAGCAGGGTGACGCCTACGTTGGCCGCGACCATCTGCCGCAGAGTCTCCAGGCTGGTGGCCTGGAACTCGGATTTTTCCAGCGCGCCGGCCATATGGCAGACATCCAATGCCTGATCGCGCAGGCAGTGACCGTCCTGCAACAGCAACAGGCGTTGGTCGGACAGGTCATCCAACGTCAGCGAGGGGTGGCTGGTCAGTGGGTGGCCTTCCGGCGCAGCCAGCACGAAGGGTTCCTCGAACAGGAATTCGGTGTGCAGCTGCTCGTCGGCGATTGGCAGCGCCAGTATTGCGGCATCGAGCTGGCCGTTGCGCAGCTGCGCCATCAGCACATCGCTCTTTTCCTCGACCAGCAGCATCTCCAGTTGCGGGAAGCGCTGGCGGATCGCCGGTACTACATGAGGCAACAGATACGGGCCCAAGGTCGGGAAAATTCCCAGACGCACGGTGCCGGCTTCGGGGTCGCGCGCGCGGCGTGCGGCTTCCTTCATCTGTTCCACTTCGGCAACGATATTGCGTGCCCGCGCTGCGGCTTCGCGGCCGGCCGGGGTCAGCATCACTTTGCGCGGGGCACGCTCCACCAGCGGCACGCCGAGTTCTTCTTCCAGCTTCTTGATCTGGGTGGACAGGGTGGGCTGGCTGACGAAGCTGGCCGCAGCGGCACGGCCGAAGTGCTTGTGCTCGGCCAGCGCCACCAGGTATTTCAGGTCACGAAGGTTCATGTCGGGCTCCGCTCATGCAGGCGCCGGCAGTTGCCGGCGCGGTCAAACCAAAGCCCCGCGATGCGGGGCTTTGAGGGCTTCAGGCGGTTTCAACTTCTACCGCTGCAGGCTGCAGCACCGGTGTACGGATCAGATGATCGAAGGCACTGAGCGCGGCAGTCGAACCAGCACCCATTGCGATGATGATCTGCTTGTACGGCACCGTGGTGCAGTCACCGGCCGCAAACACGCCCGGCACATTGGTCTGGCCGCGATCATCGATGATGATCTCGCCGCGACCGCTCAGCTCCACCGTGCCACGCAGCCACTCGGTGTTCGGCAGCAGGCCGATCTGCACGAAGATGCCTTCCAGTTCGACCCGGTGCGAATCGCCACCGACGCGGTCGGTATAGACCAGACCGTTGACCTTCTGGCCGTCGCCCAGCACTTCGGTGGTCTGTGCGTTGAGCACCACCTTCACGTTGGGCAGGCTGTTGAGCTTGGCCTGCAATACCTGGTCGGCGCGCAGCTTGCTGTCGAACTCGAACACGGTGACATGGCTGACGATGCCGGCCAGGTCGATGGCTGCTTCCACGCCGGAGTTGCCGCCGCCGATCACCGCCACGCGCTTGCCCTTGAACAGCGGACCGTCACAGTGCGGGCAGTAGGCCACGCCCTTGTTGCGGTACTCGTCTTCGCCCGGCACGTTCATCTGCCGCCAGCGGGCACCAGTGGACAGGATCACTGTCTTGGACTTCAGCGAGGCACCGTTCTCCAGCTGCACTTCGACCAGCCCATCGGCACCGGCCGGCACCAGCTTGGTCGCTCGCTGCAGGTTCATGATGTCCACCTCGTACTCACGTACGTGGGCTTCGAGCGCGGCAGCCAGCTTCGGGCCTTCGGTGTGCTGCACCGAGATGAAGTTCTCGATCGCCATGGTGTCCAGCACCTGGCCGCCGAAACGCTCGGCAGCAACGCCAGTGCGGATACCCTTGCGTGCGGCATAGATCGCCGCTGCAGCACCGGCCGGGCCACCGCCCACCACCAGCACGTCGAATGCATCCTTGGCCTTGATCTTCTCGGCCTCGCGGGCAACGGCGCCGGTATCGAGCTTGGCGACGATCTGCTCCAGGCTCATGCGGCCGGAATCGAACATCTCGCCACCCTGGAACACCATCGGCACCGCCATCACCTGGCGCTGTTCCACTTCCTGCTGGAACGTACCGCCCTCGATCACCGTGGTGCTGATCTTCGGGTTCAGGATCGCCATCAGCGCCAGCGCCTGCACCACGTCCGGGCAGTTGTGGCAGGTCAGCGACATATAGACGTCGAAGCTGTACTCGCCGTCGATCGCGGTGATGCTGTCGATGACTTCCTGCGCGACCTTCGGCGGATGGCCGCCGGTCCACAGCAGGGCCAGTACCAGGGATTCAAATTCGTGGCCCAGCGGCAGGCCGGCGAAGCGCACGCCGTGGTTCTGGCCTTCGCGGGCAATCACGAACGAAGGCTTGCGCACATCGTTGCCGGAGGTATCCAGGGTGATCTTGCCGCCACCGGCCGCGACGATATCGTCAAGCAGGCCGCGCATGTCCTGGCTGGCGCTGCTGTCGTCGAGCGAGGCGATCAGGCGCAGTGGCTGGCGCAGCAGGCCCATGTACTGCTGCAGCTGGGTCTTGAGGCTGTCATCGAGCACGGTCAACTCCTTCGTTGAGGCAAAGCGGGGGAGTGACGCCCCTGCGTGAAGCGGGGCGCCAGTAAATATGTAGGGGTGAACCGCAGCGGGCTGCGTGGCGTGCGGGCGTGGTGCTGGCTGGCATCAACACGCTGCGGTTCACCCCCACGCCCGCCGCTAGGGCGGGGTGGGAGCGGGTAAGACTTGTTAGATCTTGCCGACCAGGTCCAGCGACGGGGTCAGGGTCTTTTCGCCTTCCTTCCACTTGGCCGGGCACACTTCGTTCGGGTGAGCGGCGGTGAACTGGGCAGCCTTCAGCTTGCGCAGGGTCTCGGACACGTCACGGGCGATCTCGTTGGAGTGGATCTCCGAGGTCTTGATCACGCCTTCCGGGTTGATCACGAAGGTGCCACGCAGGGCCAGGCCTTCTTCCGGGATGTGCACGCCGAAGGCGTTGGTCAGCTGATGGGTCGGGTCGCCGACCAGCGGGAACTTGGCCTTGCCCACTGCCGGCGAGGTTTCGTGCCACACCTTGTGCGAGAAGTGGGTATCGGTGGTCACGATGTAGACCTCGGCACCGGCCTTCTGGAACTCGGCATAGTTTTCAGCGGCGTCTTCGATCTCGGTCGGGCAGTTGAAGGTGAAGGCTGCCGGCATGAAGATCAGGACCGACCACTTGCCCTTCAGCGATTCGTCGGTGACTTCAATGAACTTGCCGTTGTGGAACGCATTGACCTTGAACGGCTGGACCTGGGTGTTGATAAGGGACATGAAGTTTCCTCTTGGGTGTAGGGCGGGGTGAATCGTTGGAGCAAAGACTAATAGGCAGAAACTAATAAAACAAATGAATTGGATGCATCGTATCAATAGATAATGCCTATCAAACAATGCCCTGAAACTGCCTCAAGGCCTGATATCGGGTGCTTTGCGGGCTTTCCAAGCCATTCAGGGCCAAGCTGAACGGTGTGACATAGATGGGATTAATCCTTAGGCAAGGATCATGGCGGTAGGCAGGGGCGGGCGCGCTGACTATCCTCGCCCTCCTGAAAGAAGCCGCGAAGAGGTAATGCAGTGTCCACGTTGAAGGTTGCCGAGCTGTTGCGGGAGGCCGCTGCACGCCTGCCGGGTGAAGATTCCCGTCATGAGGCCGAGCAGTTGCTGATCCACGTGCTGGGCGTGGAGCGGGCTTGGTTGTTCGCCCATGCCACCGACGAGGTGGATGCCGAGGTACGCGAGCGCTTCGAGCTGCTGCTGGCGCGTCGTGCCGAGGGTCACCCGCTGGCCTACCTGACCGGCCGTCGCGGCTTCTGGACCCTGGACCTGCAGGTCAACACGGCGACCCTCATTCCGCGTCCCGAAACCGAGCTGCTGGTCGAGCAGGCACTGGCACGGCTGCCGGCCGATGACATGGTGCGGGTGGCCGACATGGGCACCGGCAGCGGCGCGATTGCCTTGTCGATCGCCAGTGAACGGCCACTGGCCACGGTGATGGCGACCGATGTGCTGGGCCCAACCTTGGCGGTTGCGGTGAAGAACGCACAGGCGCACGGTCTGGAGAACGTGTGGTTCCGGCGTGGGCACTGGTACACGGCGCTGGGTGCGGATCGCTTCGACATGATCGTCAGCAACCCGCCGTACATCGCCGCTGGCGACCCGCATCTGGTGCAGGGTGATCTGCGTTTCGAGCCACCGCCGGCCTTGGCCTCGGGGCCGGATGGCTTGGACGCGATCCGCGAGATTGTTGCCTTCGCGCATGAGCATCTGGTGCCCGGTGGCTGGTTGCTGCTGGAGCATGGCTGGGATCAGGGCGAGGCGATCCGCGCGCTGCTGGAGCAGGCCGGGTTTGTGGAAGCGCAGACGGTGCAGGATCTGGAACAGCGTGATCGGGTGACGCTGGGGCGTTGGCCGGGTTGAGGTTGTTGTCGCTGCTGTTGCGCTCGCTCTTGCTGCTTTTCAGCTGGTCATTCCCACCTTCGTAGGAATGACAGCATCGAGAAGCGGAACCAAAGCCAAAGCCAAAGCCAAAGCAGGGCCAAAAGTACTGTTCAAGCTGGTCATTGAAGCCATTTTCTGTCCGTATCACACACGCCGGGATCTCCCGTAGCATCGCCATTTCCAAGCCGGGGGTGCCGATGATCCGTACCGCGTTCGCTGCCGTATTACTGGTCACATCACTGGGCTGCGCCGCAGCGCCAGCCACCAGCAAACAAGCCCCCATCCATCCCTTGCGTGAAGGCTCGCCGATGCAGGATGACTTCGCAGATCTGGCGCCCTTGGGTGAGGCCATCGGCGACAAGCGCATCGTCATGCTTGATGAGCTCACGCATGGCGAAGGCAATATCTACGAGAGCAAGGTACGCACCGTGCGCTACCTGCATGAGCGCAAGGGCTTCGACTTGCTGGTGCTGGAAAGCGGCTTGTTCGATGTCACCCGCCTATGGCAATCGCGGCTGCCACTGCGTGCCAACGCGCCGGGCAACATCTTCTACATGTATGCCAACAGCGCCGAGGTCTGGCCGTTGTACGACTATCTGGATGCACAACGTGATGCGCCGGATGCGATGCAGCTGGCTGGTTTTGATGGTCGCTTGAGTGGCGGACTCTCACGTCGCCAGCTGGTGCCGCAGCTGCGCGAACACTTGCTGCATCAACCACTGGACGAAATGGCACGGCTGCGCCTGCAGCTGCATCTGCAACAGGTACAGCAATTGCTCGATGGCAAGCTGGCAATGGCGGACGCCCGCACACGCCATCGCTTCCTTGAAGATTCGCAATGGCTGCTGCAACTGTTACCCGCGCCGGATGCCGAGCACGGCGAGGATGTACTCAACAGCGATGGTTTCTGGCGCCGCATCAACGCCAGCCTGCAACGCATGGCCGAAGTGGCTTGGCAGCTGCGGCCGTTCGACGAACACGATCCGGTCATGGCCGGTAATCTGCAGTGGTTGCTGGAGCAGGCCTACCCGGGACGCAAGGCAGTCGTCTGGGGGCACTACGCGCATCTGAACAAGCTTGGCGGCTACCGCGACGGTCATGCGCGTGGCTTTCCGGTGGTGGACAACGTGACCCGCGCTTTGCCGCCTGCGCTGCAGACACAGACCTATGTGTTGCATTACGCGGGCGCGCAAGGAAGTTATCTCGACTACAGCGATCAGCAGGTTCGCAAGGTGGATGCCCGGCCGTCGCAGCTCGAATCGCGCTTGACTGCCGATACCTCGGCCGCAGCGGTGTTCGTCGATCTGCATGCAGGCAGTTTGCCCGGCGAGGAGGATCCGGCCAGCCGGCTGTGGGGCATGGACTACGCCGATGAATTGAGGCTGCCCGAAGCACGTCAGCGCTTCGACGGCATCTGGCTGTTGGATGGGATCACCCCTGCGACTTACACGAGGCCTTGATGGAACGCTGTAGCGCAGACAAGACCGCAACATCGCTGCGTTAAACTAGCCGTCCTGTTCCCAGCGAGGCTGCCATGCGCACGCTCTACCCCGCCATCGAGCCCTACGACACCGGCACGCTCAAGGTCGACGACCGCCACACGCTGTATTTCGAACAATGCGGCAACCCCAACGGCAAGCCGGTGGTGATGCTGCACGGCGGCCCCGGTGGCGGCTGCAGCGACAAGATGCGCCAGTTCCACGACCCGGCCAAGTACCGCATCATCCTGTTCGATCAGCGTGGCTCGGGCCGTTCCACCCCGCATGCAGACCTGGTCGACAACACCACCTGGGATCTGGTCGCCGACATCGAAAAGCTGCGCGAGAAGCTCGGCGTCGACAGCTGGCAGGTATTCGGCGGCAGCTGGGGTTCGACCTTGGCCCTGGCCTATGCCGAAACCCACCCGCAGCGCGTGACCGAGCTGGTGCTGCGCGGCATCTTCATGCTGCGCCGCTGGGAGCTGGAATGGTTCTACCAGGAAGGTGCCAATCGCCTGTTCCCGGATGCCTGGGAGCATTACCTCAAGCCGATCCCGGCAGTGGAGCGCCACGATCTGATCTCGGCCTTCCATCGCCGCCTGACCAGCGATGACGAAGCTACCCGTTTGGCCGCTGCGAAGGCCTGGAGCGTATGGGAAGGCGCCACCAGCTTCCTGCATGTGGACGATGACTTCGTCAACAGCCACGAAGACCCGCAGTTCGCGCTGGCCTTCGCCCGCATCGAGAACCATTACTTCGTCAACGGCGGTTTCTTCGAAGTGGAAGACCAGCTGCTGCGCGACGCGCACAAGATCGCCCACATTCCGGGTGTGATCGTGCACGGCCGTTACGACGTGGTCTGCCCGCTGGCCAATGCCTGGGAACTGCACAAGGCCTGGCCGAAGGCGCAGCTGCAGATCAGCCCGGCGTCCGGCCACTCGGCATTTGAAGCCGAGAACGTCGACGCGCTGGTACGCGCAACCGACAGCTTCGCCGGTTGATAAGCGAGCCCCTGTAGTGCCGAGCCATGCCCGGTAGGGGCGTTACCGATAGACCATCTTGTAGGAGCGGCGTCAGCCGCGAAGCTGGTAAATGATCAGATCGCAGAAATGCTCGACTGATCGTTGTCACCAGCTTCGCGGCTGATGCCGCTCCCACATTTGTTGGGTCACTGGTAAAGCCTCTGCCGAGCATGGCTCGGCACTACCAGGGGCTGTGCTTGATCAAAAAATCACCAGTGTCTGCAAAGGTCTGGTGCGCAAGGGTTGTGCGAGCTTATCCACAGCTTGTGTAACCGTCAGGGCACAGCCTGTGTGGACAACGTGACATTGCCGTTTCACCATTCGCCGGCCAGCAATGCCTCTGCCAGAACCTTCAGCTTGGGTGATACCTGCCTTGACGGTGGATAGACCAGCGACAGTGCGCGGCTGCGTCCTTCATTGGCCTGCAGCACCCGCTGCAGGCGCCCATCGGCCAGGGCGTCGGCGACGGCGAAGTCCATCACCTGGACGATGCCGACGCCTGCCAGCGCGGCTTCCACCAGCGGGTCGCCGCTGTCGAACACCATTCGCGTCGGCGGGGTGAAGTCGTGCATCTGCCCATCCAGCGCCCGGAACTGCCAGTCGACCAAGCGTCCACTGCGCAGATTGCGCACCGCCAGGCAGGTATGTTCCTGCAGTGCTTCCACGGTTGCGGGCTGACCATGGCGGGCAAGGTAATCCGGCGCGGCAACCGTTACCCAACGCAAGGGCCGTAACGGGCGCGCCACCAGCCGTACGTCGCTGATCGGGCCGGTGCGCAGGGCTGCGTCAAAACCTTCTTCGGCCAGGTCGACCAGGCGGTCATTGAGTACCAGTTCGAACTGCAGTTGCGGATGCGCGGCGATCAGTTTTCCGGCCAAGGGCACCAGAACCTTGCGCCCGAACATCGAGGGCGCGGTCAGCTTCAGTACGCCTGAGGGAACACAGGGGCGATCTCCCAGCTGACGCTGTGCGTCTTCCAGTCCACTCAGCAGCGGCTGGCAGTGCTCGACGAACTGGCGTCCATCCGGGGTCAGGCTGACGTTGCGGGTATTGCGATGGAGCAAGCGTACGCCCAGCGACTGTTCAAGGCGGCTGATTGCCCGTGACAGGCCCGACTGGCTCAGCCCAAGCTGCCCTGCAGCTACGGTGAAGCTGCGGGCATCGGCAACCTGCACCAACATGCGTACGGCGTTGAGGTCCATGGCGTCCATTGATGCAAATTCGCATTACAGATATGTGCATATCCTGATTTATCTGCGCGACGTCATCAATAAGACTGTGCGCCCCGCGCTTCTGGATTCACGCAATGCAGGTTTCATCGTCTCCACCCTCCGCCACACTGCGGCTGGCGCTTGCGCTGCTGGCCACGGCACAACTGATCATCGCGCTCGACGCAACCATCATCTTCGTCGCCCTGCATGACATGGGGCGCGCGCTGCAGATCAATGCGCAGCAGCTGCAATGGGTGGTCAGCGCTTACACCGTCGCTTTCGGCGGCTGCTTGTTGCTGGGTGGCCGCGCGGCGGATCTGCTTGGCAAGCGGCGTTTCTATCGGCTGGGCATGGCTTTGTTCGCGTTGGCTTCGCTGGTTGGCGGCTTCAGCAGCAGCGCTTGGCTGTTGGTGGCGGCACGGGCGGTGCAGGGCATCGGTGCGGCCTTGCTGTTCCCGGCCACGTTGGCTTTGATCAATACGCTGTACGCCGAAGGTGCGCCGCGCAATCGCGCGCTGGCGATCTGGAGCATGGCCAGTGCCGGTGGTCTTGCATTGGGGACGCTGCTCGGTGGCGTGCTCACCCAGCAATTCGGCTGGGCATCGGTGCTGCTGGTGATCGTGCCGATTGCCGGGGCCTGTGCAGTGTTGGGTGGTTATTGGTTGCCAGCGGATGGCCCGCGTGCGCGCGGACGTTCCTTCGATCTCGCCGGCTGCTTCACCGTGACTGTGGGCGGTAGCCTGCTGGTCACCACCTTGGTACAAGGGCCGGAATGGGGTTGGGCAGCGCCGATAACGCTGGCTTGCCTGCTGCTGTCGTTGTTGTTGCTGGCAGCGTTCGTGCTGATCGAAAAGCGTAGTGCCGATCCGCTGATGCACTTCGCCTTGCTGCGGGTGCCGGGGCTGCGCGCAGCGATGTGGCTGACCATGTTGTTCATGAGCAGCTTCGGCGTGCAGTACTACTTCCTTGCGCTGTACTACCAGGATGGCTACGGCTGGAGTCCGTTGCAGGCGGGCATGGCGTTCCTGCCGCCGACCCTGGTGTGCACCGTAGGCATCCGTATCGCCGAGCGCATGCTGGCGGTGCGGTCGCCGCGGCAGGTGCTGGCGTGGGGATTGGCGGCGGGGGCAGTGGGTATCGCAGGCGTTGCTGCCGCCTTGCCGCACGGCGCGGCTTACTGGCCACTGCTGCCAGGCATTGTGCTGCTCAGCCTGGGCCAGGGCATGACGTGGACGGCAATGTGGATCGTGGCCGGGCAGGGCGTTCCTGCCGCGCAGCAAGGCGTGGCCTCGGGCATGGCGGCGACCGCGCAGCAGATCGGCGGCGCGTTGGGCCTGGCTGTGCTGGTGATGCTGGCCAATGCGGCGCGTGCAGCCGCGCCGGCCGACAGCGCGCAGGCGCTGCAGGGATTGGTCCATGCGCAATATGGCGCTGCACTGTTCGCCGCATTCGGTGTGGTGGTTGCGTTGCGTCTGCGGCCTGCACCGCTAGACTGCAGCTCCGCAGATTGCCAGCCCAGCGACGCATGATTGAACTGTTGGATCTCCGCCAGACCTTGGACAGCTTCGCCAGTTGCAATGACGATGATGAAGTCTGGGCACGCTACGGCTGGGTACATGCCAGTGATGGTGGTGCCTTGGACGCATCGTTCTGGCTGCCGGCCAGCGAAGCGGAAGCGTTCGATGAAGATGAACTGCCGACGGCGGCGCGTGCCTTGGGCTTGTCGAGTTTTCTGGAACCGGCGACTTTCGCCGATGTGCTCGATGTGCAGAAGCGCCAGCGCCCGCTATCGACGCTGGAGGACTACGCGGCGGCGCTGGACTACTACGCCGAGTACGACGCGTTCCTGCAGGTACCCGGTATCGATGAAGCCCTCGGCGAGGCTTCCGATGCGGAGCAGGCAGCAGCGCTGGCGATTGGTGTCGGGCCTGGTATCTACGCCAGTTTCAACGTGGTACTGGCGCAATGCCCTGCGCAACACGTGAAGGATGCAGCGCGGCAGGTGGCGGTGTTGTTGGCGGTATCGATTGGCGAGGCTTTGGCTGCTTGCCGCGATCTGCCGTTGTGTCTGGGTGAGCAGCTGGACCGGAAGCGCTGTGCCGGGATTGTCGCTACCTTCGATGCCTTGGGTGTGCCGTTGCAGGTGCAGGGCTACAAACCTTTTCCATGGTCCGACGTGCCAACGCCGACGCTTGTTGTAGGAGCGGCGCTGGGTGGCCTCGGGCCATAAGCCGCGAAGCTGGCAATGCATGATGCGAAGTACTGCTGTTGCTGGAACCAGCATCAGCTTCGCGGCTTATGCCGCTCCCACAAGAGAAGCAACAACCTGTAGTGCCGAGCCATGCTCGGCAGGGGCGTTACAAGCGCTACGTCCGAAACGCCACCAGCTTCGCGGCTTACGCCGCTCCTACAAAGTGGCGCAAGGTTTCTGCATGGCGAGCAGTGCAGGCTGCAAGCCGCGGAAAATCCGCTCCAGTCGCTCCGCCCACGCTTGCTGCCCAGCCGCATCGGCAATCAGGTCCTGGCGGATTTCCAGTTCCACGTGCATCAGGCCACGGCCTTCGCCATGTACCGGCACCGCATAGTCGCTGCTGCTGTTGACCGAATACGGCTGGTTGTCGCCCACCACCAGATCGCCTTCCTCGCGCAAGGCCTGCAGCAGCGCATGTGCAAAGCGGGTGTCCTGGTGATAGAGCACGCCAGCATGCCAAGGACGCTGTACGCCGTTCATTGCCGGGGTGAAGCTATGCATCATCACCAGCAGGGTCGGCACACCTGCATCGCGCCGGCGGTCCAGCTCGGCATCGATGCGCGCATGGTAGGGCGCATGGATCGCGTCGATACGCTGTTGGCGTTGCTGCGGATCAAGACTGAGATTGCCGGGAACAGCGGTGCCATCGCTGACTTCAGGAATCAGCGTTGGCGATACCAGCGGCCGGTTGCAGTCGATCAGCAGTCGCGAATAGGTCTGCTCGATTGCCCAGGCGTCAAGACGTTCGGCCAGAGCGCGGGTGGTGCCGGCGATGCCGATATCCCAGCCGATATGACGGTCCAGTTCGGCCTGCGGCAGACCAAGGTCCTGCAATGCCTGCGGTACGCGCTGGCCAGCATGGTCGGCCAGCAACAGGAACGGTGAAGCGCCGTGCGGGTTGTGCACCGTGAACACCGCCGGATCATCGGCGCCGAGCAGTGGTGTAACGTCGTGCAAGCCTGAGTCAGCCACGCGGGCGCCCATCCAGATGGTGTTCGATCATCCACAGGCCGGCCCACAGCTTGGCGTCCAGTTCGTAGCCCTCGCCCATCTTTTCCACCAGCCAAGCGGCGGCGCGCTCGCGCGGAATACTGTGCACGGTGATGTCCTCGCTGGCATCGCCGCCGCCATCGCCGACCTTGCGCAGGCCGGTGGCACGGACGAAGGCGATCTTCTCGCTGCTGGCGCCCGAGGAGGTGGGGCCGATCATCAGCACTTCGGCATGATCGGCGGTCCAGCCGGTCTCTTCTTCCAGCTCGCGTACGGCTGAAACCTCGATGGACTCGCCGGCATCGATATCACCAACCAGTCCCGCCGGCATTTCGATCGTGCGTGCCTGCAGCGGAACGCGGAATTGTTCGACGAACAGCACTTCATCATCCGGGGTGACCGCGATGATGATCGCGGCCAGGCCGCCGGCATGGGTACGCTCGCTGTATTCCCAGCTGCCGCGCACCAGCATGCGCTGGTATTTGCCTTCGTATACGACGCGGGGTTCGGCGGTGTTCTGGCTCATGCGAACTCGTTGGCTGGAGTGGAAGGGGATTGCAGGCCAGCTGCAGTCATCAGCCGGCGCCGGGTCATCGGGCCGAAACGCAGTGCCTCGCACAGCCCGCCGAGCATGTCGCCGTCGCCATTGGCGCGCACGAAGCCACCGGCAGGGTTGTGCAGCGGCGCGTTCAAGGCAACCGTGGTCAGCTGGCGGAACAACAGCGCCTGTTCGCGCTGCTCACGCAGCCGCACCGCCATGGTGGCGGCGCCGCGCAGGCGCAGGAATGGTACTTCGTCGATGCGCTCAAGCAGGGTGTCCATGCTGCCGAAATGGGCCAGCAGCACCGCCGCGGACTTGGCGCCAATGCCGGACACGCCAGGGATGTTGTCGACCGCATCGCCGCACAGAGCCAGATAGTCAGCCACCTGGTGCGCATGCACGCCTTGCCGTGCCTTCACCCCGTCCGCGCCCCAGCGCTGGTTGCGGGCGTAGTCCCACTGCTCGTCGTGTTCCAGCAGCAGCTGCGACAAGTCCTTGTCGGCCGAGACGATGACCCCGCGCAAGCGACCACGGCTTGCGTGCAGGGCGCTGCCGATCAGGTCGTCGGCCTCGTATTCGCGGTCAGCCAGCACTTCCAGCCCCAGCGCGGCACACAGCGCCTTGCAGTGGGCGAACTGGCGGCGCAGTTCATCCGGGGCCGGGTCGCGGTTGCCCTTGTAGGCAGGATAGAGCGCGTGGCGGAAGCAGCTGTCCAGCGCTTCGTCGAAGGCCACGGCGATATGTTGCGGGCGCTCGCGTTCGAGCAGGTCGAGCAGGAAGCGAGCAAAACCGTGAACTGCGTTCACCGGCCAACCCTGCGCATCCTGGAACTCGTTGGGGATCGAATGCCAGGCGCGGAATACATACAGGCTGGCGTCAACCAGATAGAGCGGCTTCAGTGGCGCGTTGGCAACGCTCACGGCTGCCAGTCCTGCAGCAGCGCTGCCGGATCGGGCCGCTCGCGGTCAGGGACGGCAATCTTCGGCGTGCCGATATGGATGAAGCCGACGATCTGCTCGTTGCTGGCCAAGCCCAGATGGCGGGCGACTTCCGGGTCGCTGGTCATCCAGGCGGTCAGCCACTGCGCGCCGAAGCCAACGCCCTGCGCGGCCTGCAGCAGCGCAAAGCAGACGCAGCCGGCGGTGAGCAGCTGTTCCTGCGCGGGCACCTTGGGGTTTTCCTGCAGGCGGGCGATCACGGTGATGATCAGCGGCGCGTGGGAGAAGCGCTGGCGGTCCTTCTCGACTGCGGCTTCGGCCGCATGCGGGTCGCGCTGGCGGCTGCGCTGGGCCAGGAATTCACCCAGCGCATGGCGGGCCTCGCCCTGCAGGCGCAGGAAACGGAACGGCACCATCTTGCCGTGGTCTGGCACGCGCACGGCCGATTGCAGCATGCGCAGCTGCGTGGCGTGGTCCGGCGCTGGCTCGCCCAGTTGCAGGGAGGGCACCGAATGGCGCTGATCCAGCGCTTGCAGGAAGCAGTTGTCGGACATGGGTCACGGGGGCTGAGGCGGCTATTGATTATAGACGCCGCCGATGTACCGGCCCCTTCGCGCTGGCCGGGGTCAGTTTTGTGCGCTGCGTTGTGTGCCCTGAACAAACCGTGGGTCGCTAATAAACGCTGGCACGCTTAGCATTGCTGGTATTGAGGCGAAGCGATCATGAGGTGGGAAATGCGCACTGCATCACTTACCCTGTTCATCTTCTCCGCCTACCATGCGCGTGCGGATTCAGGGGCCGCGTCTGCATTTCCTAAACCGTTTATCAGAAGAGCAGCGCCTGTAAGGGTGTGGAGCCTTTGCGCATGATGTCCAGTCCGCATCCCGCCGGTCAGCCCGGTCGTAACCAGAACCTGCTTGGCGTGGCCCGCGAGGCTGCCTTGCCTGTGCTGTCGCAGGCTTTTGCCAAGGTGTTGGCGGGGTTTGACGATGCCTTGTTCGACCGCGCCGAGACGGCTGGCCCGTCGCAACTGGCGTTCCTGGATGGCATGCGCGAGCTGCGCCGCCGCCGTGATGAAATCTCCCGTCGCTTCGACTCGCACCTGCAGCAGGCCTGGGCCGCGCTGGACGCGGGTACCCCGCAGTCGGCCGAAACCGTGCTGGCGGGTCAGAGTGACGGCGGTCTGAGCCTGGTGCCCGAACACATTCTTGAGTCACGCCTGGCCGTGCGCAATTTTGCGACCGTGCTGCTGCGCGACTGGAAGCAGGTATTGCTGCGCATCGATCACCGCCTGGCCTGGGTGGCCGGGGTGCCTGCGCTGGATGCCGATACCAACCCGATCGGCCCCGAGCATATCGGCGTTGCGGTTCACGAGGCGTTCTATACCTGCGACCTGACCGCTGAAGTGCGGCTGGTGCTGTTCAAGCTGTGCGAGCGTGAGTTTGCCGCCGGTATCGGCAAACTGTACGAGGCGGTGGACGAGCGTCTGGCGCAGGCCGGTGCGGCACCGGAGATCGCCACACCGCGTCGCACCAGCGCGCAACGGCCCTTGGCCGAGCAGCTGGCGCAGGCAGCACAAGAAGACGAGGACGGATTTGATCCGGGCCACGCGCCGATGTGGGCGCGGCGCTTTTCCGAGCGCTGGACCCAGCGCCGCGGCAGCATGGCCGGTCAGGCTGCTGCTCAGGCAGCGGCAGGTTTTGATGCCGAACAGGCCTACGGCAATCCACAGAACATGGTGCTGGAAGCACTGCACGAGCTGCTGGCGCAGAGCCGGCAGACCCGTGAAGGCGCCTCCGCGTCTTCGGCGGACCCGGGGCAGGGCGGCGCTGGCCATCAGCGTTCCTTGAACCAGCGCGAGATGATGTCGGTGTTGTCGCTGCTGCAAGCCACCCCCAGCGCAACCCTGCGTGCGGCGGTGGGTGAGGATGGCGAATCACTGGCACAGCGGCTCAAGAGTGAAGTGCTGTCCGGGGCGACGCGGCTGGGTGTGGACCCGCAGCAGACGCATCTGGACCCGCAGGACGAGGATGCGATCGATCTGGTCGGCATGTTGTTTGATGTGATGCTGGACGAACGTGATCTGGAAGGCCGCTCGCGTGAGTTGATCGGCCGGTTGGTGGTGCCCTTCGTCAAGGTCGCCATGCTCGACCGGCGCATGTTCGTGCAGAAGACCCACCCGGCGCGCAAGCTGCTCAATTCGCTTGCCGAGGCCTGCGAAGGCAATGCCGGCGAAAGCCAGGCCGAGCGCGCGCTGATGGGCAAGGTCGAAGAAATCATTGAAAGGCTGACCGCCGAGTTCAACGAGAACCTGGCGATCTTCCTGACCCTGGAAGAAGAGTTCAGGGACTTCCTGGCCCAGCATCGGCGCCGGATTGAAATCACCGAGCGCCGCGCCGCCGAAACCCAACGCGGCCAGGAAAAACTGGAAGTAGCACGCAACCGTGCCACCGCCGAGCTGGACAAGCGCGTTGCCGGCGTCGCCCTGCCCAAGGCCATCGAAGACTTCCTGCGCCAGCCGTGGAATCACCACCTCACCCTTACCCTGCTGCGCGAAGGCGATGAAGGTGAAGGTGTGAGCGAAGCGTTGAAGCTGGCCGACGATGTGTTGGAAGAAGTAGTCGAGGCGCGCCGTCATATCGTCGGCAAGCCGTGGCTGCAGTCCAGCCAGCCGGGCCTGCGCAAGGTGTTTGCCAGTGTTGGCCTGCATGGCGACGGCGGCACTACCGCGATCGATGCGCTGCACGACACTTTGCAGTCCATTGCTGAGCTGCGTCCGGAACTGGAGCGCGCGCTGCCAGAGCTGCCACAGGTTGCCCTGCCGACGCCGCCCGCGCCGGAAACACCGGCCATCGAGTTTGGCAGTGCGACCAAGGCCGAAGACTTCGACGACACCGATGCCGAGCGCTTCCGCAGGATGGAGATCGGCACCTGGCTGGATTTCATCGACAAGGACGGCAAGATGCAGGCCGGCAAACTGTCGTGGGTGAGCCCGATCTCCTCGCGGCTGTTGTTCGTCAACCGGCGTGGCATCCGCTTCTGTGTGGCCTCGCCGGAGGAACTGGCGGTGATGGTGCGACTGGAACGCCTGCGTCCGCACGTGGATGACGGCGCCTTCGACAGCGCCATGCAAGGTGTGATCGACCGCCTTGAGCCGCAGGGCGCAGCGCACTGATTGCAAACCGGCAGGCCAGGGCCTGCCGCACAGGGCACCGGCTTTGCTACGATCCGGCGGTTGATCCGCTGCGCATCGAGGACTGGAATGGCCGTAGATGTCTTGGTATTGAAGGAAACCGCTGAAGGTGAGCGACGCGTCGCCGCCACGCCGGAAACGGTGAAAAAGCTTGTTTCAGCCGGCGCGCAGGTACACCTGCAGGCTGGCGCAGGTACGGCCGCGGGCTTCCCCGATCAGGCCTATGTGGATGCAGGTGCACAGCTGGGTGACGCGCTGGAAGGCGCGGATCTGTTGTTGTGCGTGCAGGCGCCATCCTTGCCCACCATTGCCCGCCTGAAGATTGGGGCAGTATTGGTTGGTGGCGTGCAGCCTGAAGCCGACCCTGCGCGCGCGGCAGCACTGCAGGCGCGGCAGCTACAAACGTTTCCGTTGGAACGATTGCCGCGCACCACCCGTGCGCAGGCGATGGACGTACTCAGCTCGCAGGCCGGCATGGCCGGCTACAAGGCGACCTTGATCGCCGCGCAGCTTGCCCCGCGCTTCTTCCCGATGCTGACCACCGCTGCCGGCACCATTCGTCCGTCCAAGGTATTGATCGTTGGTGCAGGTGTTGCTGGACTGCAGGCAGTTGCCACCGCCAAGCGTCTGGGTGCTGCGGTAGAAGGCTTCGATGTACGCCCGGAAACCCGCGAGCAGATTGAATCGCTGGGCGGAAAGTTTCTGGACCTGGGCGTCAGCGCGGCAGGTGAGGGCGGTTACGCCCGGCAGCTGACCGACGAAGAGCGTGCCGAACAGCAACGCCGCCTGGCCGAGCATCTGAAAGGCGTGGATGTGGTGGTCTGCACCGCTGCCGTGCCGGGGCGTCCGGCACCGAAGATCGTCAGCGCGGCGATGGTGGCGGGCATGCGCCCGGGCAGCGTGATCGTCGATCTGGCCGCAGAAACCGGTGGCAACTGCGAGGCCACCCAGCCGGGCCAAACCATCGAGGTTGGTGGGGTGACGGTTGCTGGCCCGCTCAACCTGGCCAGCATGGGTGCGGTGCATGCCAGCGAGATGTTTTCGCGCAACGTCTACAACTTCGTGGCCTTGTTCCTGAAGGACGGTAAGTTGTCGTTTGACTGGAACGATGAGCTGCTGGCCAAGACAGTGTGGCCGCAGCGCCCGGCCGGCGGCGAGATCCCGCCGGTCTGACTGGCAGGGATGGGTAGAGCCGAGATCCTATGTTCGCGGTCAAGCCTGCTGGAAGCAGGCTTGACCTACTCTCAGCATGGTCGGATCGAAATTCTGGCCGCTCTTGAAGACACCCCACGCGATTCTGGCCAGCTTTCTAGCCAGGATGTTGAAACTGGCGGTGCTGCTGTGGCCGCGCTCACGGATGGCGGTGTAGAGGGGTTTGC
>NZ_JBRREB010000050.1:0-33886 GCF_056759995.1 Stenotrophomonas sp. STEN030
GGGGTTGCGGTTGTGCTTGCCAGTTCAACCCCTGAGGCACCCGAAAACCGATGCCACAGGCTTGGCATCGGTTTTCCTATTCTTGTGGGAGCGGCGTAAGCCGCGAAGCTCGCTGCCCGTCCGATTGCGGGGATGTTGGTGACTTCATTGTTGCGCGCTTCGCGGCTGACACCGCTCCCACAAGATCTCCGTCGTAGGAAGGCTGGTGGAAGTCATGGTTTCCGATCTCGGCCCGCGAAGTGCTGGGGTGATGCTTCTTTGTAGGAGCGGCGTCAGCCGCGAAGCTCGCGATCCATCCGATTACGGACTTATTGGTAACTTCATTGCTGCCAGCTTCGCGGCTTACGCCGCTCCTACAAAACCCCTGTCGCGAGCTCGATTTCAGGCGCCGGCTGGGTTCACCGGCAGATCATGCAAGCTGCGCAGCTTCTTCTTGTTGATCTTGCCGACGCTGGTGCGTTCTATCGAGTCGACAAAACTGACGCGGTCGGGGATTGCGTAGCGGGAGATGTCGCCGACGCGGCTGCGTGCGGCGACCAGCTCGATGATCTCGGCTTCGGTAACGTCGCTGCCGGCATGCTTGACCACCAGCGGCAGCGGCCGCTCGCCCCATTTGGCATCGGCGATGCCGATCACCGCGACTTCATTGACCGCCGGGTGCATGGCGATGATGTCTTCCAGCGCGAGCGAGGAGATCCATTCGCCACCGGTCTTGATCACGTCCTTGATGCGGTCGGTGACGCGCAGGTAGCCGCCGCTGTCGATATTGCCGATGTCGCCGGTATGCAGGTAACCAGCTTCCCACAACGTTTCCGAAGCTTCTGGATTGTGCAGATAGCCCTGGGTCAGCCAAGGTGCGCGCACCACCACTTCGCCGGTGGCGATGCCATCGTGGGCGACTTCGTTCATGTCCTCGTCGACGATGCGCAGGTCCACCAACGGTATCGGGATGCCTGCCTTGGTGCGCAGCGCCAGTTCTTCATCGGTGCCGGCCAAGGCGTCGGCGTCGATCTGGGCAAGCGTGAGCACCGGGCAGGTCTCGGACATGCCGTAGCCACCGAAGATATCAATGCCGCGTGCCAATGCCTGCTGGCAAAGTGCACGTGGCAATGCTGCGCCGCCGATGATGACTTTCCAGCCGCGCAGGTCGGTATCTGCTGAAGTTGGATGGGCAAGCAGCATATGCAGGATGGTTGGCACGCAGTGCGAGAACGTCACTTTCTCGCGCGCGATCAGTTCCAGCAGCTTGCCCGGCAGGTAGCGGCCTGGGTAGACCTGCTTGATGCCCATCAGCGTGGCCACGTACGGAACGCCCCAGGCGTGGACGTGGAACATCGGGGTGATCGGCATATACACATCGTCGCGGTGCAGGCGACCTTGGCTGGGCGCGCTGCCCAGCGCCGCCATTGCTGCCAGCGAATGCAGCACCAGCTGTCGATGGCTGAAATAGACACCCTTGGGCAGACCGGTGGTGCCGGTCGTATAGAACATGGTGGCGCGGGTGTTTTCGTCGAAGTCGGGGAAGTTGCTGATCGGTTCGGCTTGCTTCAGGCCCAGCTCGTACTCGGTAGCGAAGCCATCCGGCAGCGGACCGCCTTCATCGTCCAGCAGGACCCGTGTACGCAAGTCCGGCAGCTGTTCGTCGATGCTTTCCAGTACCTGAAGGAACTCGCGGTTTGCCAGGATCACCCGTGCGTTACTGTGGTTCAGTGTATAGGCGATCTGTTCCGGGGCCAGACGAACGTTCACCATCATCAGCACGGCGCCGATCATCGGCACTGCGAAATAGCTTTCCAGATAACGGTTGCTGTCCCAGTCCATCACTGCCACGGTGTCGCCGGGCTTCACGCCCAGTGAGGTCAATAGACCAGCCAGTTGGCCGATGCGCGCCTGCAACGTGCGGTAGCTGTAGCGGACCTTGTCGCCGTAGACGATCTCCTGATCAGGATTCACCGCCAGTGGTGTGTGCAGCAGCTGTTTGATCAGCAGCGGATAAGCGTAGGCGCTGGATTCGGCTTGCTCTGGGCTTGTAGCGAATGACATCTGAATATCCTGGTAGGCAGCGCGTCAGCGGCCGGAGACTGCGGGAATGGACAGCTGCGCACGCTGCAACGGTGCTTCCGCACGCGGCGTTGGCTGGATCAGTGCATCCTGTGGCAGGGCGCGCGCTGGTTCTTCAAGGTGATCCCATACTTGGTCCATTGCTGCGAACATATAGGGCAGCAGCGGCACATAGCGCTTGCGGTAATCAGGGAAGGCCAGCAGTGAGTCGAAGTGCTGACCGTTGCTTACCCGCCAATAGGCGATCTGCGCGCCAGCGCTGCGTGCAAGCGGCACATAGCGGTCGCTGGTCATGCTGATCGGCACCAGCCCGTCGTCGGTGCCGTGGATGACCACGATAGGCAGGCCGCGACGCGGCGCCTTGGCGGCAGCGTCGGCGATGCCTGCGCGCACGCGCTTGGCAGCGGCGCTGTCATCCAGTCCGAGTGAACGCAGGCAGTTCAGCCCGGGCAGCGGGTCGTCCGCCGACTGGGTGGCATTGGCGTCCACCAGCATCACGCCACTGCCCGGCGGAATGCCGCTGCCTTCGCTCCACCAGCTTGCGCGCAGCTCGGCGGCCGCAGCAACGGGCTTGCCGTCCGCACCGACAGCAGAGTAGCTGTAAGCGCAAGGATGTTCGCCCGCGCCGTAGCGGCCATAAGCCGATGCATAGGTCACCGCGATTGCGCGCCACAGGTCGAAGCCGGTGGAGAACGTACCGGCACGCAGCGCACCATCGCTGAGCCCCGCGTCGGTGAGTTGCTGGCGTGCCGACTGTGCCTGTGCGGCGGTGTCATCGCCTTGCACCAGCCCGACCGATTTCAGGATGGCGCAACGCTGGGACCATACCGGCGCTGCCTGTGCCTGCACCGGCGGCTGCGGCAGGTCATCCAGCGCAAGCAGCGCGCAGGGCATCAGCAGTGCCGATTGGGTGACGAAGTCGTAGAGCGGCGGTGCGCCGGTAACAGACACATTGGGCTCGCCGGCCACCATGGCATCGAACCAATCGCCTTCGATCTCGGCTGCACGCAGCACCGCGCCACCACCATTGGAAACGCCTACGCCCAGCGTGCGCGTGTTTGCCGGGGTGAACGGTGCCGATTGCGGGTAGGCGCGGTCCAGTGCCTGCAGGCCGAACTGCAGTGCCTGCAGCAGATGCCGGCCCCAGTCCGCTTCTGGGTTGTCGCCCGAATGGGCGTGCTTGAAGGCAATGCCATGCGTAGCTTTCGCATCGGTCGGGGCGAAGGCCAGCGCGCCTTGTGTGGCAGGTGTGCCGTCAGCTTGGAAGCCACTCTTGGCGTCCAGGTCGTAATAGTCGCTGCCGGTGCCCTTGTCGGTATAGGCGACCGCGCAGCCATGGGCCAGGCCCCAGCTGCCGGCCACCGAGATCGCGCCATAGACGCCGCGGGAGCCGGACGAGGCCGTTGCTACCAGGCAGCGCTTTGCCGGATCGAAATTGTCGGGAACCTGCACCAGCACGCGATGCGGTTGGCGAGCGCCAGGGATGCGCGCATAGGCCGAGAACTCCCGGCCCGGTGCTGCCTGCAGGTTGCCGTAGACATCGCCGAAGCCACCGCCTGGGGTGAGGTCGGCGATGCCGCGCCAGCTGCTCCAGATCGCGCGGCGCCGGGCTTCTTCTGCGGTCGGCTGGCCCGGGCTGGCGAATGCCGGGGCGGCAGTGGCACGCAGGGCTTCAAGCCCCAGCCCAGCGGTCAGCAGATCATCGCTGCCGCGGTGCTCGGTTTCGCGCCACTGCTCGAACAAGGGCGCAGCAGCGTTCGGGCCGGACTTGGCGGCATGGGCGACGGAGACGCAGCCCAACAGCGGCAGCGCGGCGCAAAGCAGGGTAACGGGGCGGGGGATGTTCATTGCCCCACACTAGCAAGCCAGTGTGTATGTGCCAGCGTACCTAGGTACCCGTGCCCGGCCCAAGGTTAATTTGCTAACCTCGCTTGGACATGCCGACCCTGCTCATCGCCGATGACCACCCCTTGTTCCGCGCCGCCTTGCACCGCGCGGCCGAAGAGGCGGTTGATGACCTGCAGATCAGCGAGGCCGATTCGCTGGACAGCGTGCTGGAGGCAATCGAGGGCCAGCAGATCGACCTGATGCTGTTGGACCTGCATATGCCCGGCAATCACGGACTGGCCGGGTTGGCGACGATCCGCGCCTTGCAGCCGGGGTTGGCGATCATCATCGTTTCGGCCAATGAAGAGCCGCATGTGATCCGCCGCGCGATCGACCTTGGGGCTGCCGGCTATCTGCCCAAGAGCTCGGGGCTGGTGGACCTGCAGCAGGCCTTGCAGACCGTGCTCGATGGTGAGCGCTGGATACCGGCGATGCTGCGCGAAACCGTGGCGCGGGTGGCACCCTTCAGCAAAGACGCCGATCTGGCCGCGCGTTTGGCCAGCCTGTCCGCGCACCAGTACAAGGTGCTGAGTCTGGTCGCCGAAGGCCTGCTCAACAAGCAGATCGCCGATCGCCTTGGTGTGCAGCTGCGCACGATCAAGGCACATATGACCCGCATCATGGGCCGGCTTGGCGTGCGCAACCGCGCGCAGGCGATTCGTGTGTTGCACGAAATGGGTCTGAGTGATCCATCGCGGCAGATTGAAGAGGCGCAGGACGTCTGACCTGCATCGCGGCCACTGGCCGATCAACAGATCCAGCGGTGGCAGCTTCGCATCAGGTCTCGACTGTACTGCGCACAGCCAGCAGATGATTGATTGCCCAGCGTAGCGCCAGCGGTTTGAAGGGTTTGTTCAACAGTGACAGGCCGACTTCACGAACCGCCTCGCGGGTGTCGCTGCCGGTGTCGGCGCTGAGGATCACCGTAGGCCGCTGTCCATGCATGGCGACAAGCCGCTTCCATAGCTGCACGCCGGTATCGTCATCATCAAGGTGGTAGTCGAACAACCACAGCGCAGCTTCGCCTGCTGACGCATCGACTGCCGTGGAGTCGCCTGCAGCGATGACATCGCAGCCCCAGGCGAGCAGCATCTGCCGCATCGCTTCCAATGCGTCCGGATCGTTATCGATCACCAACACCCGCGTGCCCTTGATTGTGCTGTTGCTGCCGGTAGGTGTTTCGTTGCGTGAGGCCGGCGGCGGTGTTGCCCGCGACACCGTGATAGAGAACGCCGAACCCCGATTGACCACGCTGTGCAGTGCCAGCGGTGCGTGCAGCAGGTCAGCAATACGGTGCGCAATTGCCAAGCCTAGGCCGAGCCCCTGGCCGTTGCTGCGGTCGCCGCGATGGAACTCCTCGAACACGACGCTCTGTTGTTCCGGGGTGATGCCTGGGCCGCTGTCATGCACGCCGATGGTCAATGTGTCGCCATTCCGGCGCACGCCCAGCAACACGCCGCCGCTACGGGTGTAACGGATGGCGTTGGCGAGGAAGTTCTGCAGTACCCGGCGTAGCAGTAAGGGATCGCTATGCACCCAGACGCGGCTGCGCACGTAGCGGAACTGCAGGCCGCGCGCGGCCGCCAGTACAGCGAATTCCTGTGCCAAGGGATCAAGCACCGTCGATAGCGCGAACGGGCGCGGGTCGGCTACCAGCCCGCCGGCCTCCAATCGCGAAATATCCAGCAGGCCCGACAGCAGGTCATCGGTGGAGTCCAATGCGCCGCGGATCTGGCGCAGGAAGCTATCGAGGAACTCGGATTCGATGTGTTGCGACATCGCATCAGTGAGCAGTTGCGCGGCGTGCAGGGGCTGGATCAGGTCATGGCCGACTGCGGTCAGGAACCGGGTCTTGGCCACGTTCGCGCGCTCGGCTTCGTGCACGGCCTGTTCCAGTCGTGCGGTGCGGTCCTGCACGCGCAGCTCCAGGGTCTCGTTGCTGCGCTTGAGCGCGTCCTCGGCCATGCGGAACGCGGTGACATCGGTGAAGGTGGCGACATAGCCACCACCAGGCATCGGGTTGCCACGGATTTCGACGATGGTGTTGTCGGGGAAGATGCGCTCGGAAAGATGCGGCGTGCCGCGACGCATATGCGCCATGCGCCGGGTCAGCGCTTTGCCGACGTTGTCGCCCGGCGCCTCGCTGATCTTCAGTTCTCCCAACGCCCACGCGGTGAGATTGGCAACCGGTTGCCCGACCTGCAGCAGCTCAGGCGGGAATTTGAACAGCGCGGCATAACGACTGTTCCAGGCCACCAGCTGCAGCTGGGCATCGACCACGCTGATGCCCTGGCTCATGTTTTCCAATGCGGCTTCCAGCAGACGCTGGTTGAAGCGTAGTGCCTGTGTCGCTTCGCCGACGGCGCGGGTGACTGCATCCAGCGGCGCGGCGCCGCCATCACGGGCGGCCTCGACCAGCAGCCGCGCCATGCCAGCGCCAACCACGGCGGTCAGCTCGCGCTCGATGGCGGTGACCCGTTCGTCATCCAGCATCTGCCCGTCGTGTCCATCCATCAGCTGTCGCGCCCGTTCCGGGCCGAGGAAGCGTCCTGCGGTCTTGCGCATCGACGCTGCAGCCACCGCGTCCCGCTGCAATGGCAGGGAAGGGCGGATCGCGCGCGATACCAGCGCGACCGTGATCAGGTTGACCGCCAGGCTGACGCTCATGCTGATGGCGATATGGCCGGGCTGCATGCGCAGCGAGAACAGCGCCAGCCAATGCAAACCTTCGCTGCCCACAGCCGGATCCGGTGCGGGTATCACCATCGGCAATAACACCAGCCACAGCCACACCAGCGAACCCAGCACGATGCCGGCCATGATTGCAGGCGATGGCGTACGCGGCCGATACACCGCCAACAGTACCGCCGGTGCCAACTGCGACAGCGCGGTGAACGACATCAGGCCGAAATCGCTCAGCGCCTCGGTGCCGCTCATCGCGCGGCTGTACAGCCACGACATCAGGAATACGGCGAGGATGCCGGCGCGGCGGAACGCCAGCACGCGTGGGCGCAGATCGGCACCTGCATCGCCGCCGCCATTCATGCCGCCCAGCAGATGTGAGCCAAAACCGTGGTTGCCGAGCATGATCGACAAGGTCAGCCCGGACAGGATCATCATGCCGGTGGCCGCGCTCAGGCTGCCCAGGTAGGCGAGCAGCGCCAGCAGGTGATGGCCGCGCTCCTGCGGCAAGGCAAGCACGTACAGATCAGGCGATACCGAGGCCCCGAGCTGCGCGGCACCAGACAATGCCATCGGCACCGAGGGCAGGCCGATCAACAGCAGATAAAGCGGGAACAGCCAACGTGCGGTCTTCAGATCGGAGGGCTGGCGCAGCTCGACCACGCCGACATGGAACTGATGGGGCAGGGTGAACGCCGCCATCGCGCCCAACGCGACCATGGTGATGAAGTCGGGGATAACCGCTGGCGGCGGCAGATGCGCCATCTTTTCCAGCAGCGGCGTACCGGCGCGATGCACCGAGATTGCCGCATACAGGCCAATCGCGAGCAACGCTGCGAGCTTCAGTAGCGACTCCAGCCCCAGCGCCACCACGATGCCGCGGTTGTGTTCGGTGGCCGAGGCTTTGCGTGCGCCGAACAGCATGGTGAACGCCGCCATCGTCAGCGCGAACCAGAACGACATGTCCAGCTGCCATCCGCTGGCGGCGAACTGATCACCCAGCAAGGCACTGAGTCCCTGGCTGACAGCCTTAAGTTGCAGCGCGATATAGGGAACGATGCCGAACAGCGCCACCAGGGTGATGGTCACGCCCAGCCCTTGATCGGTGCGCAGGCGGGCGACTACCAGGTCGGCGATGGTAGCGCTGTTGTGTTGCTTGGCCAGCCGGCCAAGCCGTGCCAGGAACGGCAGACCGAGGGCGAAGATCAGCGCCATGCCGATCAGCGTCGGTGGGATCGGGAAGCCCCATTGCACGCCCTGCGAGGCGGCTCCGTAATAGGTCCAGGCGGTGCAGTGCACGCCCAAAGACAGGGCGTAGATGGCTGGCCAGATCCTGCCGAGGCGGTGACCCTGGCGCTCACCCCACAGGGCGACGCCGAACAGCAGCACGGTCCACGCGATGCAGGCGAACAGGACGATGGAGGGCGTCAACATCGCTCCAGTGTAGTGAGAACCGTGGCCGGCGTGCTGGCTCCCGACCATTGCTGGCCGGGAAGCTTGGCGTCAGGGTGCGATCACGATCAGTGACAGCTGCTCGGCGGCCAGTGCCACCTCGCCGCAGGGTTGCAGCTCAACGCTCTTGTGCTGGGTCAGCAGCCATTGCCCGGGCTGACGGGGCTCCAGTGAAACCAAGCGTGAGCGCACGCGGATGTCCGATCCGCTGGGCACAGGTGCAAGAAAGCGGACCTTGTTCAAACCGTAATTCAGCACGTGGGCGATGCCGGGGAAGCCGGTCAGGGCGGCCACGTCTTCTTCGACGGTAAGCGAGAGCAGCAGGAAGCCGTGGGCGATGGTCTGCCCGCCCGGCAAACCGGCCTGAGCACGGGTCGGATCAACGTGGATCCAGTTGTGGTCACCGGTGGCTTCGGCAAAGGCATCGATGCGCGACTGCGCGATGTGGGTGGACTTGCCAAGCCGTTCGCTTGCAGCCCATTGCTGCAGCGCCTGCAGGGCTTCTGGCAGTTCCCCAGTCATGTCGCCTGCGCTCATTGCAGGCGTCCAAGCAGGGCAAGGATCGCATCACGCGCCTCGGGTTCGGACAGGGTTGGTGCATGACCGACATCTGGCACTTCGACCAGACTGGCGCTCGGCGAAGTTGCTGCCATCTGCCGTGCGACATCGGCAGGCAGGATGTCCGACAACGCCCCGCGTACCACCAGCACCGGCACGCGCGACGTCAGCCCGCGCACTGCGCGCCACAGCACCGGCCGCAACAGCCACAGCACCCACGGCCGGGTGGTGCGGATGATGGCCGGGTCATAGTCCAGCTCCAGCAAGCCGTCGTCGCGCTGGCGGAAGCTGCGCGAGGCCATCGCCCGCCAGTCCTCGGCGGTAAAACGCGGGAAGGATGCCTTGCCGATCGATTCGGCGTACGCCGCTGCCTGATCCAGATTCATCGGCGGCAAGGGTTTGCCGGCGTACTTGCCGATCCGCGCCAAGGCTTCGCGTGGCACCTTGGGGCCGGCGTCGTTGAGCACCGCAGCTGCGATCAGCTCCGGTGCGCGCGAGGCCAGGGTGATGGTGACCAGCACGCCCAGCGAGGTGCCGATGAACACCGCCTTGGCAATGTTCTGCGAACGCAGCAGCGCCACCATGTCGTCGGCGTAGGCGCGCGGGTTATAGCTGGTCGGGTCGGGCGCACGTGCCGAACCCGCACGGCCGCGCAGATCGACCGCGAGCACGCGGCAGCCGACCGAGGTCAGTGTTTCGGCTAGTGCATCGAAGTCAGCGGCATTGCGGGTCAAGCCGGGAATGCAGACCACCGTGCCGCGGGGCGATTGCCCCGCGGCCGGTGCATGGTCGCGCGCGTGCAGGCGCAGGCCATCGTTGCTGTTCCAGTACAGATCATCGTAAGACCGGGTCATGCAGGTGTTTCCTAGAAATCGTAACGGACGCTGAGACTGTACTGGCGCGGCGGGCCGTAGAAGCCGATCAGGGTGCCGACCGCCGGGATGTTGTAGCCGGTGGTGCGGTATTCCTTGTCGGCCAGGTTGGTGCCCTGCAGCGAGAAGGTCCAGGCGTCATTGAGCTTCCAGATCACGCCGGCATTGACCAGCCCGTAGCCGTCCTGCTTGATCACCGGGCTCAGGTCGGTGGTCGGCCACACTTCGCTCTGGTAGCTGTAGCCCACGCGTGCGGACAGGTTGCTGCCATTGGCCAGCTCGGTGCGGTATTCCACATTCAATGCACCCGAGAACTCCGGCGCATTGGTGAACTTCATCTGTTTGGCGACGTTGACGCCACGGTCCATGTACTCGTCGTACTTGGTGTCCAGCCAGGCCAGGTTGCCGGAGATCAGCCAGTGTGCGGTCGGCAGGTACTGGTACTCGACTTCCAGACCGTTGACGGTGCCCTTGCCGGCGTTGGTGAAATCGCCGAAGAAGGCATCGTTGACGCCGTCACCATTGGTGTCGATGCCGGTGAACACCGACAGCTGGATGTCCTTGTACTTGTTGTGGAAGGCCGACAGGTTCAAGAACAAGCGCGAATCGAGGAAGCCCATCTTGCTGCCGATCTCGAAGCTGTCGACGGTCTCGTCATCGAACGGCTCGGCCGAGCGCGGTACTGCCACGGCGTTGGCGCGGATGTTGTAGCCGCCGGATTTGAAACCGCGCGTTGCCAGGCCGTAGACCATGATGTCCGGGGTGATCTGGTAGTCCAGCGACACCTTGGGCGATACGTTCTTGAAGTTGGTGGTCTTGTCGAAGTCGGCGGCAACTGCGATCGGCCGGGTGAAGGTCGCATCGGAGTAGAAGCGGTTCAACACGACGGCACGCTTGTCCTCGTCGGTGTAGCGGGCGCCGACATCGAGCTTGAGCTTGTTGGTCAGGTCGAAGGTCCAGTCCGCGTACAGCGCGATGCTGTCGGTCAGCACCTTGCCGCGGGTATCGCCGAACTGCAGGTTGAAGAAGTTGTTGCGGATCTGTCCGCCTGCTTCGCCGCTGAACTGGTACAGGCCGACCACACCGCGCACGCGGCCGCCGGCGTCGTAGTTCAACTGCAACTCGTTGCTGACCTGGCTGTCCTCGTAGAAGCCGCCGACGTCGGCCAGCTTGACCGGCGTGGTGTCGAAGTCGATGTTGGAGTGGCTGTCGGATTCGCGCTTGGCGATCACGTATTTCAGTGCGATGTCGTCGTTCGGACGCCAGTTCACCGTAGCCGAGGCGCCCTTGGTCTCGACGCTGTTGAGGTTCTGCATGCCCGAGCGGATGTCGTAGCGGTCATCCATCGGCGGATAGGCCGGGGTGAACGGGTTGCGCGCCAGCATCTTGGAGCCGCGCATGCCGGACTGATCGTCAATCCAGTCCAGTGCGAACTGCACGTCGAAGTCATCACCTGCGTAGGCGCCCAGGTTCAAGCGCGCTGCATTGATCTGCTTGTCGCTGATCGGCTGGCCGTTGTAGGTGTTCTCGCCGAAGCCGTCGCGGTTCATGCTGGCCACCGCGATGCGCCCGCGCAGGCCGCTGTCGGCGCCGCCCAGCGGGCCGCCGATGGCCGCCTTGGCATCAAGCTGGTTGTAATTGCCGGCGGTGATCTGGGCATAGCCCTCGACCTGTGTGGGCAGGCCGCGCGAGATGTATTTGATCGCGCCGCCAATGGTGTTCTTGCCGTACAGCGTGCCCTGCGGGCCACGCAGTACTTCGATGCGTGAGACGTCGAATACGTCCAGCAGCGCACCTTGCGGGCGGGCGATATAGACGTCATCCAGATAGATGCCAACGCCCGGGTCGGCGCCCCAGGTGGGATCGGACTGGCCGACGCCACGGATGTAGGCGGTGACCGTGCTGCTGGCGCCACGCGCCGCATAGATGGTCAGGTTGGGTACCTGCGAGTCGAGGTCGGCGATGTCCTGCACGTTCAACTTGTCCAGTGCTTCGGAGGTGAAGGCGGTGACCGCTACCGGCACTTCCTGCAGCGTTTCCTCACGCTTGCGGGCAGTAACGGTGATGCTGTCCAGGTTGGTGGCCGAAGCGGCCTTGCCCGTTGCCGGTGCAGCTGGTTGTGCTTCCTGTGCCAATACCGGCCCGGAGGCCAACAGCGCGCCGATCATCAGGCTCAAACAATTCCGCTTCATTCGGTCCTCCCCAGGCAAGTACGTTGTAGATGGCCGTATGCCACCCTCGGAGCCAAGGCTAGCGGGGTGTCTGTGTACCAGCGAGTGGACCTAGGTCCAGTCGGCAGCGGCGATCAGATCAGGATACTGAGCGCCTCCTCATTCGGAAGCGCCGTATGTCGTTACTGATCGTACTTGCAGCGCTGGGCTTCCTCATGCTGGTGGCCTACCGCGGTTACAGCGTGATCCTGTTTGCGCCGATTGCCGCACTCGGGGCGGTGCTACTGACCGACCCTTCGCTGGTGGCTCCGATGTTCACCGGCTTGTTCATGGACAAGATGGTCGGTTTCCTGAAGCTGTATTTCCCGGTGTTCCTGCTGGGTGCGGTGTTCGGCAAGCTGATTGAGTTGTCTGGCTTTTCCAAATCGATAGTCGGCGCGGCGATCCGCTTGTTCGGGCCGCAGCGGGCAATGTTGTCGATCGTGCTGGTTTCAGGCCTGCTTACTTACGGCGGCGTGTCGCTGTTCGTGGTGGTGTTCGCGGTATATCCGTTTGCCGCCGAGATGTTCCGCCAGAGCAATATTCCCAAACGTCTGATTCCGGCGACGCTGGCGGTGGGTGGTTTCAGCTTCACCATGGATGCTCTGCCGGGTACTCCGCAGATCCAGAACATCATCCCGACCACCTTCTTCGGCACCGACACCTGGGCCGCGCCGGTGCTGGGTATTCTTGGCAGTATCTTCGTGCTTGCGGTCGGCATGGCCTACCTGGAGTGGCGCCGCCGCGTTGCCGTGGGCAACGGCGAGGGCTACGGCGATCCGGCGACGTTGGTCAATGAGCCGACGCCGTTCACTGGTACCAATCTGGCGCATGCGGGCATCGCGGTGTTGCCGCTGTTGCTGGTGTTCGTATCGAACAAGCTGTTCACCCTGGGCATTCCGTATTGGTATGGCGCTGAGCACAGCTTCGTGCCGTCCATCCTCGGAAAATCCGCGCCTGTGGTGCAGGAAGTGCCGAAGATCGCTGCGATCTGGGCCGTAGAGGGCGCGCTGCTGGTCGGCATCCTGTCGGTGATGCTGCTGGCCTGGCGCCCGGTTGTGACCCAGTTTGCCGATGGCACAAAGACCGCGATCAGCGGCGCCTTGTTGGCGGCGATGAACACCGCCTCGGAGTATGGCTTTGGCGCGGTTATCGCGGCATTGCCGGGTTTTATGGTCGTGGCCAATGCGCTCGGTTCGATCAAGGATCCATTACTGCATGAAGCAGTTACCGTCACAGGTCTGGCCGGTGTTACTGGCTCGGCCTCCGGCGGCATGAGCATCGCGCTGGCGGCTATGTCGGAAACCTTCATCGAGAACGCGCAGGCAGCGGGCATTCCGATGGAAGTGCTGCACCGCGTTGCCTCGATGGCCTCCGGTGGCATGGACAGCCTGCCGCACAACGGCGCCGTCATCACCTTGCTGATGGTGACCGGGCTTACCCACCGGCAGGCCTACAAGGACATTTTCGCCGTGACCATCATCAAGACCCTCGCTGTGTTCGTGGTGATCGGCATCTATTACGCCACCGGCTGGGTTTGACAGCGGCGTCGCAACACCCTGGCGGTGGCTGGTCCGCGAGGATTCCCGGTACGACTTCATCCACGACTCACGCATGAGGATCTGGCTATGAAATCTGGAATCGTTTCAATCAAGGCTGTTCTACTGCTGCTGTGTAGCTGGCTGGCGCCGGGTAGCGCGTTTGCGCAAAGCGCTGCAGGCCATTGGGATTTCGGTCTGTATGGCAATCTTTTCGGTAGCCGCGAGTACCAGGTATGGGTGCCGGCTGGCTACGAGGAAACCAAGCCGCTGCCGGTGCTGCTGGTACTGCATGGCTGCGTCAACGGTCCCAACCTGATGGGCGAAGCCTCCGGCTTCAATGATGTCGCCGATGTCGAAGGTTTCATCGTGGTCTATCCGCGTCAGAACGTTACGTCCAACCCGACCCGCTGCTGGAACTGGCAGCTGCCGATCAACCAGGCGCGCGGCAGCGGTGAGGCTTCGATCCTGGCCGGAGTCGTCGATGCGGTGAAGGCCGGTTATGCCGTCGATCCTCGTCGGGTCTATGTCACCGGCATTTCTGCTGGCGGCGCGATGACCTCGATCATGCTGGCCTGCTATTCGGACGTGTTCGCTGCCGGCGCCATCCATTCCGGCGGCATGTACAAGGGCGCGACCACCGTATCCGGCAGTGCCTACGCGCTGCTGGCGGGCAGCATCTATTCGCCGGAAAGCAATGGCAAGCTTGCCTGGCAGTGCTCGGGCTCGCCGTCGCCGCGTCCGTTGCCGGTGCTGGTGTTCCACGGCAGCGCCGATGCCACGGTCAATCCGGTGAACGGCCAGCAGGCAGTGCGGCAGTTCCTGCAGACCAATGATCTGGCCGATGACGGCGTGGACAATGATTCGGTCAAATATGTGCCGACCAGCACCATCGCAGGCCAGGTTCCGGGTGGACGCGCGTACACCATCAAGAACTACACCTACGGCGGCAAGACCCTGGTCCAGGACTATCTCGTGCATGGGATGGGACATGCCTGGAGCGGCAGCCAGTCAGGCCTGCCGTTCACCGACCCGAAGGGGCCGGATGCGACCTTGATTACCTGGTTGTTCCTGAAGGACCAACTGCGCTGAGCGCTTGCAGCGCAGGAACTGATTGAAGTGTGTCATCGCCAGCGTGGGAGCCGATTGCTCCTGCGCTGGCGTTCTGCTTCATGGGCTTCCAACTTGGCGATGCAATCGAATTGCAACCTTGTGCGGTGATGATCTGCGCGCCTCATGCCGCGCCATCGGCCCTATCCGGGCTGTGCGCAATCATCAACTGCCAACCAAGGCCATTCCATGCAGCGTCACCGCACCACTTCTGCAGTTACCCGCGTTACCCATGACTTCCCGCGTCGCTCGCTGCTGGCCCAGGCCTGCGCACTGCTGATCCTGCCGCTGGCCGCGCAGACCGCGCTGGCCCAGGACGCCGCGCCGGCCGAGGCACGCAGCGCCGCCACGGCGCTGGATACCATCACCGTCACCGCCGAGCGCCGCGAGCAGAACCTGCAGGACGTGCCGGTGTCGGTAGGCGTGGTGCAGGGCGAAGCCCTGCGCAGCTATACCGAAGGTGCCGACGATACGCTGCTGGCGCTGTCCGGCCGCGTCCCCAGCTTCTATGCCGAAACCACCACCGGGCGCATCTTCCCGCGCTTCTACATTCGTGGACTGGGCAATATCGACTTCTATCTCGGTGCCTCGCAGCCGGTCTCCATCATCCAGGACGACGTGGTGCTGGAACACGTGGTGCTCAAGTCCAATCCGGTCTACGACGTGGACCAGGTGGAAGTGCTGCGCGGCCCGCAGGGCTCGCTTTTCGGTCGTAATACCACCGCCGGCATCGTCAAGTTCGATACCGTCAAGCCCAGCCAGGACCCGAGCGGCCGGGTCAACGTGAGCTACGGCAGCTACAACACGGTCGCCATCGACGGTGGCATGGGTGGCGCGATCAATGACGTGCTGTCCTACCGCGTGTCGACCCTGTACCAGCACCGCGATGATTGGGTGGACAACACCTATCGCGGCCCCAGCGCCGACGGCACGGTGACGCCGAAGAACGACACCATGGGCGGCTACGACGACCGCAACCTGCGCCTGCAGCTGCTGTACAAGCCGAACGAACAGTTCTCGCTGCTCGGTTCCGTGCACACCCGCGACTATGAAGGCACCTCGACCTTGTTCCTGCGCAATGCGCTGGTGAAGGGCAGCAATCGCACTGACGTGCCGCGCGACAAGGTTGCCTTCGATGAGGCCGACAACAACCCGCAGGCCTACAAGACCCACGGCGGCTCGCTGAAGGCCACCTATGACTTCGGCAATACCACGCTGACCTCGATCAGCGCCTACGAAACCACGTCCGGTTACAGCCGCGGCGATACCGACGGCGGCGCGGCGGCGAACTACCCGGTCAATGGGCTTCCCAACGGCTACGGCCAGTCGATGGGCCAGGTACAGGACCTGGACCAGTTCACCCAGGAACTGCGTCTGGCCTCCAATGAAACTGATCCGCTGTCGTGGCAGGTGGGCGCCTTCTACTTTGATGGTCGCGACACCACCGATTTCTATCAGCGCGCCTGGTTCCTCAACGCGCCGGCCCGCAATCCGAACAACTGGGTGCGCCTGCGCAACATCAATACCTCCTGGGCAGGCTTCGGCCAGGTGAGCTGGAAGGCCACCGACGCGCTGACTTTGACCGCAGGTGTCCGCGCCACCAAGGACGAGAAGAGCACGCGTCTGCTGAAAACCGCCGACACCGCTGCCGGCTTGGTGACCTACAAGGGCCGCCACAACGTTGAGATGTCAGACACCCAGCCGAGCTGGGACCTGAGCGCCATGTATGAAGTCAGCCCCGAACTGAGCCTGTATGCACGCGTGGCGCGCGGCTTCCGTGGCCCGACCATCCAGGGCCGCTCGGCGGTGTTCAATGCCGACTTCACCACTGCAGATTCGGAAACCATCCTGTCCTGGGAAGCAGGCATCAAGAGCAGCCTGTTCGACAACCGCCTGCGCCTGAATGTCAGTGGCTTTACCTATACGGTCAATGACATCCAGCTCAACGGCAACGACTCCAATGGCAATGGCGTGCTGTTCAATGCCGACAAGGCGCGCGCCTATGGCCTGGAAGCCGACATGGACTGGCGTCCGATCCCGAACCTGTCGCTGACTGCCGGCCTGAGCCTGCTGCACAGCGAGATCCAGGACAAGCGCGTGTATGCGCAGGTCTGTGCGTTGAATGGTGTGGTGGTGTGTACGGTCAACGACCCGACCATCAAGATCGGCAGCAACGTCTACGCCCAGATCGACGGCAACCCGTTGCCGAACGCACCCAAGTACAACTTGAACCTGGCCGCGCGTTACGACATTCCGGTTGGCGATGACGGCGCAGTGTTCTTTGCCACCGATTGGAACAAGCAGGGCGAAACCCAGTTCGTGCTGTACGACAGCAAGGAGTTCTACTCCAAGGGCAACTTCGAAGGCGGCCTGCGCGTTGGCTATACCGGCGGCTACGGTGCCTGGGAAGTGGCGGCGTTCGCCCGCAACATCACCAACGAGAAGAACCTCAAGGGTGTGATCGAGAACTACATGGCGGCGGTCTACAACGATCCGCGCATTATTGGTGTTTCGTTCAATTACAACTGGCGGTAAGCCGCATTAGCTTTGCTTTGGGCTTTGCTTTGGGCTTTGCTTGAGGCTTTACTTGAGCCCCTCTCCCGCCTGCGGGAGAGGGGTTGGGGAGAGGGGTTGGGGTGAGGGGGCGGTGCGAAGCGCCGTGCAGTTCTGCTTTGCCTCGGTCATGCCGCAATTGGGGTAGGAGCGATACGCCCAAAGCCAAATGCTGCCCTCATCCACCCCTGCGGGGCACCTTCTCCCGCAGGCGGGAGAAGGGATGGAGCCAGAGCCAGAGCCAGAGCCGGAGCCAGAGCAAAATGCGAAAAGCAGAGCGATTCCCGCCTTCGCGGGAATGACGGCATTGGAGCAAAAGCCAAAAGGCGAAAACCGAAGCTAAAACCGAAGCTAAAACAAAAAGCTAGGGCGAGGGCGGACCTCAGTTGCCTGATCAGGCCATCCCCGCACCCACAGTCGCCCGCACCGGAATCCCCGCCGGATCAAAATCCTCCAGGCAGAACACATTCACCCCGTAGTAGTCCGGGGTGACCCGCTTGCGGTGGAACGGATAAATGCCACAGGTGCCACAGAAATAGTGGTGCGCTGTCAAGGTATGGAACTGATACTCCACCAAAGCCTCCTGTCCTGACAGCAGCTCGAACGCGGATTCATGCACCTTCACCATCAACGCGTTCTTGCGTCGGCAGATCGAGCAGTCGCAGGTGGTCAGCTCCGGGAAGTCGGTTTCAATACGGAAGCTGACAGCGCCGCAATGGCAGCTGCCCCGGTAAGTCTGCAGGGGACGGTGGGACACACGGATCTCCAGAAAGAAGGCGAGCGGCAAGGCGAGGCTTGGATCATACTCAGCCCATCATCGGACGGGTGGGGAGAGTGTGATGCGCGCATTCCTGAGAGGCTTTCTGGCGGTGGTGCTGGGCTTGATCGCCGGCAGCGCGGTGAACATGGGGCTGATCCTGCTCGGCGGGCATCTGGTGCCGCCACCGGCTGGTACGGATACCAGCACCACGGAAGGCCTGCAAGCCGCAATGCCCATGTTCGAAGCCCGCCACTTCCTGTTCCCCTTCCTCGCCCATGCATTGGGCACCTTTGCTGGTGCGTTGCTGGCAACCTGGATTGTCGGGGGCAGCAGCAAGGTGCCGGCACTGCTGATCGGCTTGCTGTTCCTGGCCGGCGGCATCGCCAGCTGCTTCATGCTGCCAGCACCACGCTGGTTCGAGGTGCTGGACGTACTGCTGGCCTATCTGCCATTTGCGTGGCTGGGCTACCAGATTGCAAAAAAGCCCGGGGTTGTAGGAGCGGCGTAAGCCGCGAGGCTAATAATCCAAACGCTAAGCTTCACTTGCAATTGCAGCTGTCGGCCTATCGGTCCCGGTGCGAGCTTCGCGGCTTGCGCCGCTCCTACAAGCCCGCAGGCAAGGCCTGCCCGAAGCAAAGAACATTGCCAGCAGGATCGGTGACGCTGAAATCGCGCATGCCATACGGCCGGTCGCCAATGGCAACGGTGATGGCAACGCCGGCAGCCAGCAGCTGCGCGTGATAATCGTCGATGCCGTCGATGTGCAGGTACAACCTGCTGATTCCACCGGGTCTGGCATCGCTACGGGTGACCAGGGTCAGCTCCACCTCGTCGCGGCAGACAGAGGCCATTTCAGCGGGTTCACCCCATTCCCATGCCAGCGAGAAGCCAAGCTTGTCGCGATAGAACGCCAGGACTGCGGACAGGTCTTCGACACCGAGAAATGGCGACACAGAATGGAAGTGTGTGGTTGTCATGGCAAGTGTCCGTTTGGGGCTTAGGTTCAGGAGCCTGGCGGAATCAGTCCGGCAGTCGCGCCGTGTTTGGCATCGCTTACGGTTTGTTGTTGCACCGCCGATGATGTGTTGACGCTGCGGTGACCGCAGGATCAGACCGTGAACGTTTTCGCGTAGCTGTCGCAATCGATATCCACGATCTCGACACTGATCTGCAGCTCCAGTCCACCGGCGGTAATGAGTGATCCAAGTGCTTCCAACAGTACGTTGGCAACATCGCGTTTGATCTCGCTACTGCGACCACTGAGTATTGCCAGGCGCGCGGCCACAAAGCCGCGTGGGCTGTCAGTGGTTCCGATCGCGACGCAATCAAACCCCAGCGCACGCGATTTGATGTCGGCCTCCTCGAATTGGCCTGTGCTGAGCAGCGCAAGGTTGAGGGTGCGCAGCACGGCTGGAGTAATGGCGGTGGCGAGGTTGCTGCTGTATTCGATGGTCAGGTGGGGCATGGTGAACTCGTTGTCAGGGCTGCGCGGATGGCAGTCGCGCGTTGATGCGCTGGATCATCGCATCCGGGTAGTGGATATGGGTGGGTGTATCGGCGAGCGGTGCAGCGGCATCGGCATCGCGCAGGTCGGCGTCAAGGCCACTTTTGGGTAGATAGATCGGTGCCGCCACCGAGAAGCCGTGCTCGGGCAGGCGGCCATGGACGGCACGATAAAGCTCGATGGCATCGAGCAGGGTCAGCGCCGGGCCTGGGTGCATGCCGTCGGCGTCATACCATTGCAGGTCGGGAGCTGCGGCCGAGGCGCTACGCAGGGCTTCGGAGATTGCCACATAAGGAATACCGGCCTGTTCGGCAGCTGCTGCTTCCTTGGCGATCAGGCGGGCAGATGCTGCCGGATGTGCCTGGTAGCTGCCCAGCAGCAGGACACGCGCACCGGCGTCGCTACCTGCCTTTGCCAGTGTCCTGATCGCCGACTGCGATTTTGCACAGGCGGCTTCGTCGGGCCAGCACAGCAGGGCGCCGCCTTGTTCCTGCAGGACCAACAGTTGCGGGCGATGCTCGGCCAATGCACGTTGAACCGAGCCATCCGCAACCCGTTCGTCCAGTAGCGCGCCACCTTTGACGATCATCTGGCTCTGCAGCGGATGGCCATTGGCGGCGCTGAGCGCAGCGTAGGTCGCTGGCAGGTTGCCCACGTAGATGAGGCTGTTGCCAACGAACAATGCTTTCTGCGGCTGCGGCTGCGGCGACGGTTCGGAAGCGCACGCGGTGAAGGCGAGCAACAGCATCAGCAGCGAGATCCATCTGCGCATTCCGAACTCCATGTCTTGATCGGCTATTGGTGAGTCTCTGACCGCATCACCAATCGATGGTTCCGCGGATCACGGTCTGCACCTGACCGCCGGACCAGACATCGCCTTGTGCATCGATGCGCAGTTCCAGCAAGGCGTCGTGACCCACCTCGCGGCCCTGGCTGGCGGTGTAGCGCTTGTCGGCGCCGGGCAGGGCATCGCGCTCGTCCAGCCAGGCGGCCAATACCGCGTTGGCGGCACCGGAAGCAGCATCTTCAAAACGACGGCCGTTGCCTACAAACGCGCGGACCACAAGTTGGTAGTTGTCGCCAGCAGCGCGCGCATAGGCGAACACGCCCATCGCGCCGGTGTCTTCTGCGAGCTTGGCGATTGCATCCCAGTCCGGGCTCAGCGCACGCAGGGCGGCTTCATCAGCGACTTCAACAACCCACCAACGGCGGCCGCCATCCATCAAGACCGGTGGCAGCGTGCCGAGCGACCAGCCGGTGATGGCCGGCTGCAGGCGCGAATCTTCAGCAGTGACGATCTCGGCCACCGAAGCGCGCGGGGTGCGGATGGCAATGGTGCGGATACCGTCGTGCTCACTGATCTGTAGTGGTAGCTGACCGGCGATGCCGTCCTGCATCAGTTGTCCATCGACGGCTGCCGCCACGCTGCTTTCAAGCACGGCATGGGCGCTGCCGACACTGGGGTGGCCGGCAAATGGCACTTCTTTCTGCGGGGCGAACATGCGGATGCCGTAGCTGGTGCCGGGCTTGGTCGGGGCGAAGATGAAGGTGGTTTCGGGCAGGCGGGTCCAGCGGGCGATGGCCTGCATGGCGGCATCGTCGAGTCCATCGGCATCGAGAACCACGGCCAAGGGGTTGCCGGTGCCGGGGCGTGGGGCGAAGACATCGAGTTGCAGGAAACGGCGTGTGGTCATGGGAGGTCCGGATGCTGTGAGGCTGTTGCTGTTGCTGTTGCTGTTGCTGTTGCTGCGGCTGTTGCCGTTGCTTTGGCAGTTGGCTTTCGCTTTAGCCCCTCTCCCGCTTGCGGGAGAGGGGTTGGGGTGAGGGGAGGCGGACGCAGTCCGCTTGCTCTGTGTTTTTGTTTGAGTCTCAAAAGGCAAAGGCATGCGTGCTTCGCGCGCTTCCCCTCATCCGCCCCTTCGGGGCACCCCCGCCTTCGCGGGGGCAGGCCCTTTGTTCTCCCGCAAGCGGGAGAAGGGAATAGCCGGCATGGCTTGCGCCCTCACCACTCAATGTGTCCAGCAATAACCTGCTGCACTTCACCACCAATCCAGATGTTGGACTCCGCATCCACTTCCACCCGCACCTCGCCATTGCGGCCGAGCTCGCGGCCCTGGCTGGCCAGGTACTGCTGGAAGGGTTTGATCCGCCCCTGCGCCAGCAACTGCGCGGCAACCAGTGCGTTGGCGCTGCCGGTTACCGGGTCTTCGTTGACACCCACGCCTGGAGCGAAGGCGCGCACCACATACTGGTAGCCCACATCCGGTCGGTCGGCAGGTGCATACACCGCCAGCTTGCCGCGGCCCGGCATGGCGCCGATGGCGGCCAGCTCTGGCTTGTAGCGGCGCAGGGTGGCCTCGCTGCCGGCTTCCAGCAACCACCAGTCCGGGCCGTTGTTCCACAGCTCCGGGTTGTGGCCGGGTTTGGCCAGCGCAGCCAGGCCTTCGGGCAGGGCATCGAGGGTGATGTCGCGGCGCTCTGCCTGCGGGCTGCGCACGTGGATCTGGCGGAACCAGCGGCCGCCCTGAACCCGTACTGGCAGCAGACCGGCTTTGCATTGCTGGATCAGCTGGCCATTGTCATCCGGCGTGGCCAGGCCAAGTTCCACGGCGGCCCAGGCAGCGCCGACGCTCGGGTGCCCGGCGAAGGGCAGCTCGCCCTTCGGGGTGAAGATGCGGATGTGGTAGCTGGCGCCTTCGTCCGGCGGCAGGAAGAAGATGGTCTCGGACAGGTTCAGCCAGGCGGCGATGGCCTGCAGGGCGGCATCATCCAGACCTTCGCTGTCGACGATGACACCCAGCGGGTTGCCGGTGCCAGCACGGGCGGCGAACACATCCAACTGCAGATAGCGGCGAACAGACATTGCGAATCGGTTCCAGACGACGGCTGGGCAGCTTACCAGTGCACCTGTCCGGCGATAACCGGCTGCACCTGGCCGCCTATCCAGACCGTGCCTTGCGCGTCGATTGAGATGTGTACGAGGCCATCGCGCCCGACTTCACGGCCCTGGCTGACCACGTAGCTGCCATCAGCGCCTGGCAATTGTCCGCGCTGCTGCAACCACGCGGCGATCAGCGCGTTGGCGCTGCCGGTGACCGGATCCTCGGGCACGTCGGCGGCGTCGGCCGGGCAGAATGCCCGGGTCACCAGAGAGTGGTCGGTGCCGGCTTCGGCAGCGAACACCGCGACGCCAGTCGTGCCTGTGGCATTGCTCCAGTCGCGGATTGCGGGCATGTCTGGAACCATTGCGCGGACGCTGGCGGCATCGCGGGCCGGTAGCAGCCACCAGCGAGGCCCGTTGTCCCAGAGCTCGGGGACGCAGCCGGGGACGAGCAATGCCTGCAATTGTTCAGGTACAGCACCTGGCGAGGTTGGATGCTGCTGGGCCGGTGGGCTGGCCAACAAAATGGTGGGAGCGTCTCCTGGCCCGCTTACCTGCACCGGCAGCAGCCCTGCAGCGCATTGTTGTACCAGCCGGCCGTCCTGTGGTCGCGCCAGCCCTGAGGTGACCGCTGCCCAGGCCGCGCCGACGCTTGGATGGCCGGCAAAGGGCAGTTCGCTGCTGGGGGTGAAGATCCGGATGCGGTAGCTGGCGCCCTCGTCCGGCGGCAGGAAAAAGATGGTCTCGGACAGGTTCAACCAGGCCGCGAGGGCCTGCATGGCGGCGGTGTCCAACCCCTCGCTGTCGAGGATGACGCCTAGCGGGTTTCCGCTGCCGGGGCGGGCGGCGAAGACGTCCAGTTGCAGGTAACGACGTGGGGGCATGGGTTTTGGGGTGGAGCAGGGCAGGTCAGCTTAGGCATGACCATGCGGAATGTCGCCATTCCCAATCGCCAATCCATCCCCCATTCACCCAAAGATGACCCGAATCGTTGCAAATGCTACTTTCTCCATCCCGGGAGGGAGGCCGGGCGGCGATGGTATCGCTGGTAACTCAGCCGTCCCGGCACAGCGGCCTTGGCATAGAATCGGGGGTTCCGCCCGCATTGCCGGGTCTTTCTCCCACTAGTGAATCCTCAAAGCCAATGTCTGCTTCCCCAATTGCTGATCGCTGGATCGTCCTGAAGTTCGGTGGCACCTCGGTGTCGCGTCGTCATCGCTGGAACACGATCGGTCAGTTGGCGAAAAAACGTGCGGACGAGACTGGTGGCAGGGTGCTGGTAGTGGTGTCGGCCTTGTCCGGCGTCACCAATGAATTGACCGCGATCGCTGACGGCGCCGCCGACAGCCGCGAGCGCGTGGCCGCGCTGGTCACCCGCCACAACGAATTTCTCGCCGAGCTGGAGCTGGGCGCCGAAGTCCTGGCCGAACGCCTGGCCGCGCTGCAGGCGCTGCTGGACGACCCGCGCGCGGCCAGCCGTCCGCTGGACTGGCAGGCTGAAGTGCTGGGCCAGGGCGAACTGCTGTCCTCCAGCGTTGGTGCCGCTTACCTGCGCAGCACCGGCCTCGATTTTGGTTGGATGGACGCGCGCGAATGGCTGAACGCCCTGCCGCCCGCACCCAACCAAACCGAGTGGTCGCAGCGTCTGTCGGTGAACTGCCAGTGGCAGGGTGGCGGCGACTTCAAGCAGCGTTTCTCTGCGCAGCCGACCCGCATGCTGATCAGCCAGGGCTTCATCGCCCGCCACGGCGACGGTGGCACCGCCATCCTCGGTCGCGGTGGTTCGGATACCTCGGCCGCTTATTTCGGTGCACTGCTCGGCGCCAGCCGCGTTGAAATCTGGACCGATGTGCCGGGCATGTTCAGCGCCAATCCCAAGGACGTGCCCGACGCACGCCTGCTGACCCGCCTGGATTATTACGAGGCGCAGGAAATCGCAACCACCGGCGCCAAGGTGCTGCACCCGCGCTCGATCAAGCCCTGTCGCGATGCCGGCGTGCCGATGGCCATCCTCGATACCGAGCGTCCGCATATGCCGGGCACCAGCATCGACGGCGCCGCCGAGCCGGTGCCGGGCGTCAAGGCAATCAGCCGCCGCAACGGCATCGTGCTGATCTCGATGGAAGGCATCGGCATGTGGCAGCAGGTCGGCTTCCTGTCCGACGTGTTCAACCTGTTCAAGAAGCATGGCTTGTCGGTGGACCTGATCGGTTCGGCCGAGACCAACGTCACCGTGTCGCTGGACCCGTCCGAAAACCTGGTCAACACCGACGTGCTGGCCGCGTTGTCGGCCGACCTGTCGCTGATCTGCAAGGTCAAGGTGATCGTGCCGTGCGCCGCCATTACCCTGGTTGGCCGTGGCATGCGCTCGCTGCTGTACAAGCTCTCCGACGTGTGGGCCACGTTCGGCAAAGAGCGCGTGCACATGATTTCGCAGTCCTCCAACGACTTGAACCTGACCTTCGTGATCGACGAGGCGGATGCGGATGGGCTGTTGCCTATCCTGCACGTCGAACTGATCGACAGCGGCGCGATGCCGGTTTACGAAGAGCAGGTGTTCGGCCCGCGCTGGCGCGAAATCATCGGCAGCATCCGCCCGCGGCAGACGCCGTGGTGGCAGGCACCGGCCAAGCAGAAGAAGCTGCTGGAACTGGCCGCACAAGGTACGCCGGCCTATATCTACGATCTGGACAAGGTGCGCGAGCGCGCCCGCCAGTTGAAGGCGATTCCGGCGATCGACCGCCGTTTCTACGCGATCAAGGCCAACTCGCATCCTGAGATCCTGCGCACGCTTGCAGCCGAAGGTTTCGGTCTGGAATGTGTATCGCAGGGCGAAGTGGAGCTGGTGTTCGCCTCGGTGCCGGGTATCACCCCGGAGCGCGTGCTGTTCACCCCAAGCTTCGCGCCGATCAACGAGTACCAGGCAGTGCTGGCGCTGGGCGTCAATGTCACCGTCGATAACGTCGAGCTGCTGAAGCATTGGCCGGAAGTGTTCCGTGGCCGCTCCTTGTGGCTGCGTATCGACCTGGGTCACGGCGATGGTCACCACAAGAAGGTGAACACCGGCGGCAAGGACTCCAAGTTCGGCCTGTCCGCGCTGCGGGTGGACGAGTTCATTGCCGCCGCCCGCGCGCTGGATATCCGTATCACCGGCGTGCACGCGCATCTGGGCAGCGGCATCGAAAACAGTGGCCACTGGAAGCAGATGGTCGATGAAATGGCCGGCTTTGCGCGCCGCATCGGCAGTGTCGAGATCCTCGATATCGGCGGCGGCTTGCCGGTGCCGTACAGCGATGATGACGAACCGTTTGATCTGGAAGCCTGGGCGGCTGGCCTGGCCGACATCAAGGCAGTGCACCCGGCCTTCCAACTGGCGATCGAGCCGGGCCGCTTCATGGTTGCCGAGTCCGGCGTGCTGCTGACCCATGCCACCCAGGTGGTGGAGAAGGACGGCGTGCGTCGCGTTGGCCTGGATGCCGGCATGAATGCTTTGCTGCGCCCAGCGCTGTACGACGCCTGGCACGACATCGCCAACCTGTCGCGTCTGGATGCAGAGCGCGATGTCGATTTCAGCGTGGTCGGCCCGATCTGCGAATCCAGCGATGTGTTTGCCGAGCGGGTGAAGTTGCCAGCGGCGACCGCACCGGGCGATGTGATGGTCATCGCCGATGCTGGCGCTTATGGTTTCAGCATGGCCAGTACCTATAACCAACGCGCCTTGCCGCGCGAGGACGTCATTGATGATGTGCAATGACGTCTGTTTGCTGCGAAAACCTTTGTCGTCCGTTGCGCGCTGACGCGCTACGGCCAGTTTGATTTCCGGATACGCCATGACAGCTTTTGATAAAGACCAGGTTTCCCGTTTCCGCTTCGTCCGCTGCGATTTCGCCGCGGACACCGGTGTGGCGCGGCTGGTATACGCCTTCGATGACGGTCCGGAGTTGACCGAAACCGTCACCGTGCCTGGCGCGCCGTTCCAGTTGGACGACGAACGCGCGGCGGCGGTGCAACGCGCCCTGCAGCTGCTGCACCTGATTGCAGGTGTCAGCTACTACAAGGTAGCGGTGCCGGCGCAGGTAAGCATCGACAGCTACGCCATCGACGCGGCCACCGCCGAGTTGGTGGAAACGGTGTACTTCAACGGCCTGGGCGAGTTCGCCTATCGCAACGGTCTGAATCTGCGCGACAGGTTCAAGCTCCCCGCTAACCTCCCCTCGCCCGTTTACGGGAGAGGGGCAGGGGGTGAGGGCGCTTCTGCTCCTGAACTTGGTCTGGCCCACCACGCCCTCGTAGCCATCGGCGGCGGCAAGGACTCCCTTGTCAGCATCGAAGCCCTGCGCAACGCTGGCGTCGCCGAAACCGTCACCTGGATCGGCGGCTCGCAGCTGATCCGTGCCTGCGCCGAGCGCACCGGCCTGCCGACCCTCAACATCGGTCGCACGCTGGCGCCGGAGCTGTTCGAGCTCAATCGCCAGGGCGCATGGAACGGCCATATCCCGGTTACTGCGGTGAACTCGGCGATCATGGTGTTGGCTGCGGTGGTGCAGGGCGTCGATCAAGTGGTGTTCTCCAACGAACGCTCGGCCAGCTACGGCAGCCAGATCGCCGGTACCGGTGAAGTGAACCACCAGTGGTCCAAGGGCTGGGCCTTCGAGAAGGCGTTCGGCGAATACGTGCAGCAGTACATCGCCGCCGATCTGAATTACTACTCGTTGCTGCGTCCGCTGTCGGAACTGGCGGTCGCCCGCCAATTTGCCAAGACCGATTTCTACGACGCGCATTTCTCCAGCTGCAACCGTAACTTCCACATCCTCGGCGAGCGCCCGGTGAACCGCTGGTGCGGCGTCTGCCCGAAGTGCCACTTCGTGTTCCTGGCGCTGGCCCCGTTCATGCCGAAGATCCGCTTGGTGCGCATCTTCGGTCGCAACCTGTTGGACGATATGGAACAGGCTGGCGGTTACGACGCGTTGCTTGAATTCCAGGATCACAAACCGTTCGAGTGCGTGGGCGAGGGCAAGGAGTCGCGCGCTGCAATGGCGACCTTGGCATCGCGTCCGGATTGGAAGGAAGATGTGCTGGTCAAGCGCTTCGCCAACCTGATCCAGCCGACGCTGGCGGCGGACGAACTGCAGATTGAACCGTTGCTGGTATTTGATGGCGAGCACCGCATCCCGGCAGCACTGTGGGAGCGTCTGCGTGCGAATTTCGCAGCTTGAAGGCAAGCGGGTCGCGCTGTGGGGTTGGGGGCGTGAGGGCCGCGCGGCCTATCACGCGCTGCGTGATCGGGAATGGGGAATCAGCGGCGATTCGCAGGAGCGGTTTCCTGCGCGTCTGACCGTGCTGTGTTCGGCTTCCGAAGCAGAAGAAATTCTGGCGTTGGGCGATACGCATCTACGCGTTGAAACCGAGCTCAGTGGCGAGCTGCTGGCTTCGTTCGAAGTGGTGATCAAGTCGCCGGGCATCAGTCCGTACAAGCCCGAGGCACAGCATGCCTTGGCGCAGGGCACGCAGTTCATCGGCGGCACCTCGCTGTGGTTCAGCGAGCACGCCGATGCCGATGGCACGCTGCCGAACACGGTCTGCGTGACCGGCACCAAGGGCAAGAGCACGACCACCTCGCTGCTGGCGCATCTGCTGCGTGCGGCCGGGCATCGCACCGGTTTGATCGGCAATATCGGTCTGCCGCTGCTGGAGGCATTGGACCCGCAGCCGGCACCGGACTACTGGGCGGTGGAGCTGTCCAGCTACCAGACCGGCGAAGTCGCCCGCAGCGGTACGCGGCCGGACGTCGCCATCGTGTTGAACATCTTTCCGGAACACCTGGATTGGCACGGCAGCGAGCAGCGCTACATCGACGACAAGCTGTCGTTGGTGACCGGTGGCCATCCGCGCGTCGCCGTGCTGAATGCAGCGGACGAACACCTGCGCGCGCTGCAGCTGCCGCACAGCCAGATCGTCTGGTTCAACCAGCCCGAAGGCTGGCATATGGTCGGCGAAGTCGTGCATCGCGGTAATCAAGCGGTGTTCGATACCTCGAACACGCCGCTGCCCGGCCGCCACAACCGCGGCAACCTGTGCGCGGTGCTGGCCGCGCTGGAGGCGCTCGGTCTGGATGCGGTTGCCTTGGCACCTGCGGTACAGAGTTTCCGGCCGTTGCCGAACCGCCTGCAGCTGCTGGGCGAACGCGATGGCCTGCGTTGGGTGAATGATTCGATCAGCACCACGCCGCACGCATCGCTGGCCGCCTTGGATTGTTTCGCCGGGCAGCGCATTGCCTTGCTGGTCGGCGGGCACGATCGCGGCGTGGACTGGCAGGACTTCGCCGAGCACATGCGCGACAACGCGCCGGTCGAAATCGTGACCATGGGCAACAACGGTCCACGCATCAATACGCTGCTCGCGCCACTGGCCGAGGTGGGCGGTTTTGGCCTGCATGCCGCGACCGATCTGCCGCATGCAGTGGAATTGGCGCGTGCCGCGCTGGGCGGGCAGGGCGGGGTAGTACTGCTGTCGCCGGGCGCGCCGAGCTTTGGTGCCTACAAGGACTATGTGGCGCGCGGACGGCACTTCGCCGAGCTGGCCGGTTTCGACCCGGACAGCATCAGTGCGATTCCGGGTATCGGCATCCTGTAAGGCCTTGGCCGAGGCCGAGGTGGCGCTGACTGTCAGTCGGCGCCGCCCACCACCTCCAGATCACTCATCTTCGTCGGTGAAAGCGTAACCGCCATCGATCAGCTGCTGCAGATAGGCATCGAAGCTGGGCGCGATCACCGCATAGCTGTCCGGGTCGTGCAGATAGCGCACGACCTGGCCACTAGTGCCGCCGTCAGCAGGATCAAAATCCAGATACAGCATCGAAGTGCCGCCGTTGTTCATGCAGTGCGAGAAGCACAGGCGTTTGCTCATCGGCACGTCGGCATCGACGCCGGCACCAAGAATCTCCGGCTCATCGTCCAGCCATTCTTCGTAGATGGAACGGATGCTGTCGTCCCACTGCGCGCTGTCCTCGAAGATCTGTTGTACCGAACGCAGGTAGTAGGGATAGCTGCCGTCGCCGACGTCCGAGCCAAGCATCAGCACGTTGACCTCACCTTGCGGGTAGTCCCGGTAGTGGCTGCCATCCACCTGTGCCAGCAGCTCCAGCAGGCTTGCCGGTACCTGCGGCCACTGTCGCTGCAGGCGTTGCAGGTCGGACTGGCTTGCGCCTTCTACCCAGCGCCACATCGGGGTATCGTCTGCTGGCAGGCGCGGCACAAGGCCGGAAAGGAAGGTCTCGACAAGGCTCATATGCAGCTGGATGCGTGGGGGATGTATATCCAAGCACACCTGCGTAACGCCGCCAATGCACAATGCGCCACGGGAGGTGCGATATCGACTTGATGCCCTCCGTCCTCTTCTCAGGAGCGCAGGCATGAACAAGTGGCGATGGGCTGCAGTGACGATGTTGGGGCTGGCGGCGACGCCTGCATGGGCTGCAATGAAGACGCAGCCGCTGGAGTGGCAGCACGACGGCACCACCTTCAGTGGCGTGCTGGTCTACGACGATGACGGCGATGCGCGCCGACCGGGCGTGGTGATGGTGCCGAACTGGCGCGGCGTCAATGCCTCGGCGATTGCCAAGGCCGAGCAGATTGCCGGCGATGACTATGTGGTACTGGTTGCCGATGTCTACGGCAAGAACGTGCGGCCCAAGGACAATGATGCGGCCGCTGCTGCTTCCAAACCCTTGCGAGATGACCGGAGCCTGCTACGCGCCCGCGCAGCTGCGGCGTTGGATGCCTTGAAGGCGCAGGCGGGCAAAGTGCCGCTGGACACCCGGCACATTGCTGCCGTGGGTTTCTGCTTCGGCGGCACAACCGTGCTGGAAATGGCCCGCGCTGGCCTGCCTTTGGCGGGTGTGGTGAGCTTGCACGGTGGCTTGTCTACCCCAACTCCGGCCGCAGCCGGCAGCGGCAAGGTGCCGATCCTGGTGCTCAATGGCGCGGCTGATCGCGGTGTAACCGCCGAGGACATCGCCAACTTCGGCAGCGAGATGGATTCAGCCAAGGCCGACTGGCAGTTCGTCAATTTCAGCGGCGCGGTGCATTGCTTCGCCGAGTCCGACGCCAACAGCCCACCGGGTTGCCTGTACGACCCACGCGCCGCCAAGCGCGCCTGGAAGATGATGGACAACTTCCTGGAAGAGCGGCTAGGGGACTAATGCTTTTGGTAGTGCCGAGCCATGCTCGGCAGGGGCTTCACCAGCAATCTCAAAGCGGTAGTGCCGAGCCATGCTCGGCAGAGGCTTCACCAGCAAAGCATCAGGTTGCAGGTTGCAGGTTTGTGGGAGCGGCATAAGCCGCGAAGCTGACCATCTGTCAGATCGCGGCAAATGCTGTCCCCACGGGATGCGGCAATGGTGGTCGGTGTTCGGCGACGCCGGGAACAACTGTGGCTTCGCGGCTTACGCCGCTCCTACAAGGGCGCCCGGCTCTGCGCCGCCGCTATCGCCCCGCTGATTGCCGCCCGTGCCTGCGGGCTGTTACGCCAGCAGCTGCTGCCCAGCATTGCCGAGGCCTGGCTGACGACATCGCCGGTTTCGGCTTTGGCCAGCTGCTGCAGGGAATGAAACCCCAACTGCTCCAGCCGGGCCACCACGGTGGTACCGACCCCTTTCACCGCCAACAGCACGGCGCGTTCGTCCTCGTTGAACTGCTGCAGTCCCGCCATCGCGATCAGTGGCTGCGTTCGATGGCGTAACGGGCCAGACCGCGCAGGGCGGCAACGGCTTCGGTTTCCGGCAGGCCGTCCAGCGCTTGTTCGGCCGCGTTGGCGTACTCAACGGCGCGCTTGCGGCTGTATTCCAATCCACCAGTGGCGTGGATCGCGGCCAATACTTCCGGCATGGCGCTGGCATCGCCGTCCTGCACGATCTCGCGCAGGCGGTTGCGGACCACTTCCTCCGAGTGCGCCATGGCATGGATCAGCGGCAGGGTAGCCTTGCCTTCGGCCAGATCGTCGCCCAGGTTCTTGCCCAGTTCGTCGGCATTGGCGGAGTAGTCCAGCACATCGTCGGCGATCTGGAAGGCATAGCCCAGGTGCATGCCGTAGTCGTAGAGCTTCTGCTGCACGGCCTCGTCGGCACCGGTGGCCAGCGCGCCCAGGCGGGTGCCGGCGGCGAACAGTACCGCGGTCTTGCGCTCGATAACGCGCAGGTAGGCGGCTTCGTCAGTGTCCGGGTTATGCACGTGCAGCAGCTGCAGCACTTCGCCTTCGGCGATGCGGTTGGTGGTGTCGGCCAGGATCTGCATCACCGCCATGCGCTCCAGCTCGACCATCAGCTGGAAGCTGCGCGAGTACAGGAAGTCACCGACCAGCACGCTGGGGGCGTTGCCCCACAAGGCATTGGCGGTGCTGCGGCCACGGCGCAGGTCGGATTCGTCGACCACGTCGTCGTGCAGCAGGGTGGAGGTGTGGATGAACTCGATGATCGCCGCCAGTTGGTGGTGCTCGGGACCGGCGCCGCCGACCGCATGGCCGGCCAGCATCACCAGCATCGGCCGCAGGCGCTTGCCGCCGGCCGAGACGATGTGGTCGGCGATCTGGTTGATCAGCACCACGTCCGAGGACAGGCGGCGACGGATCAGGGCATCGACGGCAGCCATGTCCGCTGCGGCAAGGGTCTGGATGGCAGGCAGGCCCAGCGCGGGGCGGATATGTTCAGCGATGCTCATAGGAAGACTTCAGGGGGTACCACCGGGATTATAGGCGGTGTGGGCGCAGGCGGCCCGTCGGGGGCGAAAACCGAACAGAAACGGGCCTTTGCGCAGTGAATACGTATGCAAGCAGCACCGCCGGCAAAGCACCAACGCTAAGCTGGCCGGCATACATTTCGCGGCCCTGAAACAGGGGCTCTGAGGCCCGTAGGGGGGCGTTCGATGTCCAAGACTCCATGGTGGCGCGGTGCCGTCATCTACCAGATTTACCCGCGCAGCTACCTGGACACCAATGGCGACGGCGTCGGCGACCTGCCGGGCATCATCGATCGCCTGGAGTACGTGGCCTCGCTGGGCGTGGATGCGATCTGGGTGTCGCCGTTCTTCAAGTCGCCGATGGCTGATTTCGGCTACGACATTGCTGATTACCGCGATGTGGACCCGCTGTTCGGCAATCTGGCCGATTTCGACCGCTTGCTGGCCAAGGCGCATGCGCTGGGCCTGAAGGTGATGATCGACCAGGTGTTCAGCCATACCTCGGTAGACCACGCCTGGTTCAAGGAAAGCCGGGAGAGTCGCGACAATCCCAAGGCCGATTGGTATGTGTGGGCCGATGCGCGCGATGACGGCAGCCCGCCGAACAATTGGCTGTCAATCTTCGGTGGCGTGGCCTGGCAGTGGGAGCCACGGCGTCGGCAGTATTTCCTGCACAACTTCCTCGCTTCGCAGCCGGACCTGGATTTCCATAATCCGGAGGTGCAGCAGGCGACGCTGGATTACGTGAAGTTCTGGCTCGACCGTGGCGTGGATGGCTTCCGTCTGGATTCGATCAACTTCTGCTTCCATGACGCGCAGCTGCGCGACAACCCGCCGAAACCCGAAAGCGAGCGTATTGGCCGTGGTTTCAGCCCGGACAATCCGTATGCGTTCCAGTACCACTACTACAACAACACCCGGCCGGAGAACATTGGCTTCCTTGAGCGCCTGCGTGCCTTGCTGGACCAGTACCCGCAGGCGGTGACGCTGGGCGAAATCTCGTCGGAAGATTCGCTGGCGACTACCGCCGAGTACACCGCGCCGGGCCGCCTGCACATGGGCTATAGCTTCGAGCTGCTGGTGGATGATTACAGCGCGGCCTACATCCGCGGCACCGTCGAGCGGCTGGAAGCGGCAATGGGCGAGTCCTGGCCGTGCTGGGCGGTATCGAACCATGACGTGCAGCGTGCGGTGACGCGTTGGGGGGGCCATCCGGCCAAGCCGTCGCTGGCGAAGATGCTGGCTGCGTTGGTGTGCTCGCTGCGTGGTTCGGTGTGCATCTATCAGGGTGAAGAGCTGGGCTTGGGCGAAGCGGACGTGCCGTTCGAGGCGCTGCAGGATCCGTATGGCATCACCTTCTGGCCGAATTTCAAGGGGCGCGACGGCTGCCGCACGCCGATGCCGTGGACTGATGGCGCATTGGCTGGGTTTACCACTGGCAAGCCATGGTTGCCGATTCCCGCCGAACATCAGGCTTTGTCGGTGCAGCTGCAGGAAGTGAATGGCGATTCGGTGCTCCACGCATTCCGCAGCTTCCTGAGCTGGCGCAAAGCGCATCCGGCCCTGGTCGAGGGTTCGATTCGCTTCCTGGACAGTGCTGAGCCGGTGTTACTGTTCGAACGCCAGGCGGGCGATGAGAGCTTGTTGCTAGCCTTCAATCTGTCGGGCGAGGCCGTGCGGCATGCGTTACCGGCAGGTGAGTGGCAGGCTTTGGCGCTGCCGGGTCCGGTCGCGGGTGCTGTAGAGGCTGGTGAACTGGTACTGCCTGGGCACGCGGTGTATTGCGCGCGTCGTAGCTGATTTTTGTTGCTCTCTCTTTTGTGCGGGCGGAGATAGCATCTCCGCCTTTTTTTTTGGCTTTGACTTTTGCTAAAGCCCCTCTCCCGCCTGCGGGAGAGGGGTTGGGGTGAGGGCGCTTTTAAAAGCAAGCCAAAGCCAAAGCCAAAGCCAAAGCCAAAGCTCCCCCCATCCGCCCTACGGGCACCTTCCCCCGCAGGCGGGAGAAGGGAAAGCTAGGAGCTAAGAGCTAAGAGCTAAGAGCTAAGAGCTAAGAGCTAAGAGCTAAGAGCTAAGAGCTAAGAGCTAAG
>NZ_JBRREB010000051.1:0-33276 GCF_056759995.1 Stenotrophomonas sp. STEN030
TTGTGTTTTGTTGGTGGTGGCGACTCGCCCTTGGGCTCTGTTGGTTCCCGCGCCCCCCCCCCGCGGCTGCACGCCCCCCCACTACAGATGTCGGATGCATTGCCAGCTTCGCGGCTTACGCCGCTCCTACAACACGGGGACGCTTCATGCCTGCTGCATTGCCTGTTTACATGCCTTGGTTGATGACGGCCGGTTTCGGTTGGTTGTATTACCGGCGTATCCGTCGCCACTTCGGGTGGCAGCCATGGCGGCCGGTTCGCAATGGCATCCGCATCGTCATCCTGACGCTGGTGAGTGCTGCGTTGGTGGCTGCAGCGATATATATCCCGCATGTCGCGTTGGGCATTGGCGCCGGTGCGGTTGCCGGCATTGGCCTGGGCTTGTTCGCACTCAAACACACGTTGATCAGCCCACGCGATGGACGGATGGGCTATACGCCGAATCCATGGATTGGCGGTGCGCTGGCGGTGCTGTTGATCGGGCGCCTGGCCTGGCGCTGGTATGGCGGCGCTTTCAGCCAGGGCATGGGGCCGGGCATGGGCAATGCCAGTCCCTTGACCTTGGGACTGGCGGCGGCCTTGATCAGCTATAACCTGGTGCAGGCGATAGGCTTGGTGCTACGCATGCGGCGAACGCTGTAGGCAAGCGGTGGCGATTCAAAGCAATGTCACCTGTCTCAAGTCAAAGCCGCTAAGCACCGAAGCACAGGCAGATACCGATGCAAGTTTCTCAGGCGCAGCGGCGGCGACAAGGCCAGTCTTGGTAGTGGACAACGCAATTTCCTGAAACCGCTGAGCTTCAGGCGTGCGTTGATCAGCGAAGTAGAGCATCAGTTGTGGAAGCCTTGCCGAACCGCGAAATTTTTTTTGGACATGCAGCGGCGAATCAGCGAGTTGCGCCTGGTGCCATACATCTGGGGCATCCATCTGTTGCCATCGCAGGTTCAATGTTTCGCCAGCGACGAGCATGACTGGGCTTTGCGGTGTGCGCAGCGCGGGGCAGCCAGTGCTTGCAGCGATGGTTGCGTTGCCCCATTTCTGCAGATCCACCGCCTGTCCATTGATTTCAATGCGTATGATCGGCGTAGTGCCGAAATTGGCGACGGAGATCAAGGTCAGTCCAGCGGGCATCTGCCTTGCGCGTGAAAGCTCAAGATCGATTGATTGAGACAGCACAGGAACTGCGTCGACATGGTCGAGGTAGTGGTAGTAGAAGTAACGGAATGGCAGATCCTGTGGCAGCGCCGATGCCTTGGCCGACAGCAGCGGAATCACCTGTGCCTGCGGCTTGCCATCACCTAGAGCACGGTCGAACGTCCTCTGGCTGCTCTTGAGATCGTAGCCGCGGTAGGGAAATGGGCTTTCATCAGGCCTGTGTTCTGGTGGCCAGCGGGTGATTTCAGTCGTCATTGCAATGGGCGTAGCGGGTACCGGCATGGGATGCGCGGATCGGCCGCCTCCGCCGAAACCGCTTGCGATGCTGTCATCCAGCCACAAGTTCTGGCCGGTCAGGTTCACATGTACTTCGCTGACCGCGGGGTAAGACTTGAAGAGTCTGCCGTTGTGGTGATCACAGACTAAAGCCGTCAGCAGCAGCGCCAGCAACGCAACAATAAGCGGGCCTGATATCGCAATGTGCGCGGTGGCTGGCATCTTGCCGCGGTCACGGACCAGATAGACGATCCATGTCACGGCCAGCGTGGGTATCAGGACGACGGCAAACAATGGCGCATAAAGGATGGCCAAAATGGCCATCCTGTTGTCGGTGACGATCAGCACTCCAACGATGAAGATGCATGCCGCCAGCAGTACGCTGAGTGCGATTCCTATCTTGTAGCGTTGGAGCATTGCAACGGATCCTTGTTGCATTGGGTCGCCGGTGGGGCTCAGCGAGCCGCTTTGGCGGTGTTCTTCGGCGTCAGCTTCAACAGCTTCGCGTTGGCGCCATCTTCCAGTAGCCACAGCGCGCCGTCCGGGCCTTGTTCCACTTCGCGGATGCGGTTGCCCATGTCGAAGCGCTCGGCTTCGCGGGCCTTGTCGCCATCAAAGGCAACGCGCACCAGCGACTTGGACGACAGGCCGCCGATGAAGCCGCTGCCCTGCCACTGCGGGAACTGTTTGCCGTTGTAGATGATGAAGCCAGCCGGCGAAATCACCTGGCGCCAGGTCACCACCGGTGCGATGAATTCCGGGCGGGTGTCGTGATCCGGGATCGGGCGACCGTCGTAGTGGTCGCCATTGGAGACGATCGGGTAGCCGTAGTTGCCGCCGCGCTGGATCAGGTTCAGCTCGTCACCGCCCTTCGGACCCATTTCGTGTTCCCACAGTTTGCCGTTGCCGTCGAAGGCAAGGCCGAGCACGCTGCGGTGACCCAGCGACCACACTTGATCGGCCGGCGATCCCTGCGCTACGAACGGGTTGTCAGCCGGCACGCTGCCATCGTCATTGAGGCGGATGATCTTGCCCAGGTTGGTCTTCATGTCCTGCGCCGGATCGAATTTCTGCCGTTCGCTTGAGCTGATCCACAACTTTCCATCGGAGCCGAACGCCAGACGATGGCCGTAGTGGCCACGGCCGGTAACCTTGGGCGTCTGTCGCCAGATCACCTGCGCATCGCTCAACGCGCCGCTGCCGTCGGCATTCAGGACCAGCTTGGCGCGGGCCACGGCCGCACCACGGGTGTCGTCGGTGCCGTCTTCGGCATAGCTGTAATAGACCAGCCCATTGCTGGCGAACTGCGGGTGGACAACCACATCACCAAAGCCGCCCTGGCCGCCATAGGCCACGGTCGGGACGCCGCTGATGGTGCCGCGCTTGCCGCTGGCCGGGTCGAAGTGGACCAGCTTGCCGTCTTTCTCGGTGACCAGCAGGCTGCCATCGGGCAGGAAGGTCATCGCCCACGGCTCGTTGAAGCGGGCCACCTCGGTGGCAGTGAACGGCCATTGCGCGGACTTTACCGCCGCGTCGGCAGCCGGGTCGGGATCGGCGGCGCAGGCGCTGGTAAACAGCACGGGGGCCAGGGCCAGGCTCATGCTGAGCAGGAGGGTACGGGGCATGGAGGTCTCCGGAAGCGGGATGCGATACCAGTGCAGGGTTGTACACCATGGCGGCCGATGCTGTCCGTTCGGGGGATGGGACTGGCGCACGGAATCGCTTACCGTAACGGCCGAGCGCCCGTGGAACTGGGCCCCTGCATCCAAAAAAGGAGTTTTCATGACGAAACAACAGATCTATCGCCCCTCTGCCGCGTTCATCGCGTCTGCATGGACTGCATTGTTGCTTGGGGCTGTGGCGTATCTGGTTGGCCTGTTCAACGCCGAGATGCTGCTCAACGAAAAGGGCTATTACCTGACTCTGCTGTTGTTCGGTCTGTTCTCGGCGGTATCGCTGCAGAAAAGTGTGCGTGATCGCTTGGAGGGCATCCCGGTAAGCAACCTGTATTACAGCCTGTGCTGGTTTGCGCTGCTGTGCGCGCTGTTGCTGCTGTTGGTCGGCCTGTGGAATGCGACCCTGCTGCTCAGCGAGAAAGGCTTCTATGGCATGTCGTTCGCGCTGTCGCTGTTCGGTGCCGTCGCCGTGCAGAAGAACACCCGCGACGTGATGGCGGCCGACGCCGCCTACGGCACCCCGCCGCTGCCGCCGCAGGAATGATTGAACGCCACACCCGCCCATGGCGGGTGTGGCTGCAGGTAATCAGCTGTCGCTGGTTTGATCCTGTTCCGGATGCTGCGCCGTGTGCCGGGCAACGATGCCGGTGGCGGTGACGCCGCCAGTCGCATTACCGATGGTGCAGAACACATCGGGGATGGTATCCACCGCAAGCAATACCCCCAAGGGTTCCACCGGCAGGCCCAGGCTCTGGGTGATCGGCATGTTGTTGGTCATGAAGTTAGCCTGGCCGGGCAGGCCGGTCGAGCCCATGCTGATCGCCGCTGCCAACAGCACCGCAACTGCATATTGCGAGGCATGTACGTCGATACCGTACAGCCAGGCGATGAAGCTGGCCACGGCGATGTACTGGGCCGGGCTGGTGATGCGGAACAGCGACACCGCCATCGGCAGCACCAGCGAGGTCAGCGCCGCCGGGTAGCCCAGGCGATTGCGCGCGCTGTCGATCATGGCGGGCAGCGAGGCCAGCGAGGACTGGGTGCTGCCGGCGATCACCTGCACCGGCACCAACGCGCGGGCAAAGCGGCCAAACGGCTCACCTGCAGCGAAGCGGGCGACCACGTACAGCAGCAGGGTGATCAGGATGTAGATCACGCACATCAACACGATGTAATAGCCCAGCACGCCGAGGATGCTCATGCCTACTTCGGCGCAGACCACGAATACCAGCGCGAACACGCCCACTGGAGCCGCCCACAACACCCAGCGCACGATGGTGATCATGGTGTCGGCGATGATGCGGATGATGTCCAGGATGCGATCGCGGCGTTCCGGTTCCTGCCGGCTCAGGGCAAAGCCGAAGAACATGGCGAAGGCCACCAGAGGCAGCATGGCGCTGGATGCGGCCGCCGCCAGCGCATTGCTGGGAATCAACGAGCTGATCCACTGCGCTGCACTCAACGGTGTTGCTGCGGCAGCTGGCGAACGCAGCGCATCGCGGAAGGCCTGGATGTTGTCGGCATCGCGCGGCAGCAGGTCCAGCAGGAACGGGGTGATGACGGCCGAGAACGCGGCCGAGCCGACCAGCAGGATCAGGAACACGATGATCGCATTGCGTGCGGTACGCCCGGACGCCGCGGCACTGCTGGCGGTATTGACGCCGACGATGACCAGTGCAGTGACCAGAGGAACCACCGTCATCTGCAGCGCGTTGAGCCAGAGCCGGCCAATCGGCCGCAGCACGTCGGCGATCTTCAACGCCAGCGTCTGGTCATAGGCGGTCAGCGCCAGCCCAACGATGGCGGCAAGCACCAATGCAATCAGCACCTTGACCGGTGCCGAGACCTTGGAAGATTTTGCGGGTGCGCTATCGGTCATGAAGAGAAGGCTTGGCTAAAGGAAGGGAAGATGCCCGGAACCGGACAAATGCTCAACGCCTGGAGTCTGAAAGTGCCGGCAAGCCCCAGCTGCGCTGCAGCTGTTGGTACTCAACTTCAGGGAGCAGCACGAACAGCGGCTTGGCCTCGGGCGACAGCCATTCGAGCAAGGCCGACATGCGTTCGGGCTCCATCGCGGTGCAGCCGGCGGTCGCTTCGCGGGGTTTGCGCCACAGGTGGGCGAAGATGCAGCTGCCCTGGCCGGGCACTGCAGCGGGGTTGTGCTCGATGACGAAGCCTTCGCGATAACGGCGGTCACCGTTGTTGTGCAGGTCCAGACGCATGGCCTCGGTGGAACCCTTCACTGCCGTTTCGCCAACCTTGGCGGCATCGACGATCTGGTTGTATAGCGGCGATTCGGGTACATCCATGCAATAGCTGCTGGCCAACATCGGCTGGTAGGGCATGGCGCTGGTGATGTGCTCGGCATAGCCGAACGCCGGGCCGATATTGAAGATGCCCGCCGGGCTGCGGCCATCGCCTTCCTGCTTCTGTGGGCCATCCTTCTGTTGCGGATGCACGCCAATACCCCAGGCGCTGCCGCTGCGGCCGAGGCTGACATCGAAGCCTGCGTCATGGGCTTTCCAGCCGTCGGCAGTTCGCTCGAATGCCTGCAGATGAGCGTTGGTCGCATCCCAGTTGGGCGCGGTGACGACGATCAACTGGCGGGCTTCGCTCACTGGTGTTGCCAGCGGCGCAGCGATGCTGGCCGGTGCGATGACCATCAACACGCAGCCCAGCAGGTGTCGGACGTTACGTTGGAACAAGGTGAGCATGGCGGCGGCTCCTGCGGTTAGATGTCGATCAGGTGCTGGATGCGTTCCTGGTTCAATGCCAGCTGCCGTTGCCGATCATGGTTGGTCTGGCACAGCAGCACGAACACGAAATCCAGCAGGTATTGCAGCGAACTACGGTAGAGCAGCTGCGCGATCGGCGGCTGCGGGTCGTGCGCACAGATGGCCAAGGAGGCATCTGCGTGCGCGCGTAGTGGATTGGCGGTGTGGCGGGTGATTGATACCACTTTGCCACCGACTTCCTGGAACTGCCGCGACAACTGCCACAGCTGCGGCAGCTTGCCGAATTCGGAGAACACCAGTAATACATCCCCGGGTCGCGCAGCGGAGAGGTTGGCGATCATCAAGATGGGATCGGACTGCTGCACGGTGAGGATGCCGAGCAGCGACAGGCGCATCGCAAATTCGCGCGCATACAGGCCATCGTCGCCCAGGCCATAGATGAAGACCTTGGGGGCGTTGTCGACCAGTGCGATGACGGCTTCCACGTCGGCCTGCGAGTTGGCGGCCATGGTTTCTTCTTCGGCGGCGGCTTTGGCACGGCGCAGGGTTTCGGCAACCAGCAGGTAGCCGCCGGGTTGGTTCTCCGGTGGCCAGCTGGTGCTTTCGCCGTTACCTGCGGCAGCGACAGCCGCACCAACCGAGTATTTCAAGTCGGGATAGCCTTTGAAGCCGAGTTTCTGGCTGAACTTGACGACGCTGGACTGGCTGATATCCAAGGCATTGGCAAGCTGCTGCGATGAGTAGTCGCGCAGCAGGTGTGCGTTGTCGAGGATGAAGTCGGCGATGCGCCGTTCGATGGCCGACATCTGTTCGCGTTCGGAGCGGATTTTTACCAGAGGTGGCATGGGCGTATGGGTGTTTATCTGCTGAAGACTTTAAGGGATTGCGCTGAAAAGAGGAGCGTCGCCGTCATTTTTTGGCAAAGCGCAGGGGCCGGTTTTGCTTTTGCTTTTGTTTTGGCTCTGGCTTTGGCTGTTGCTCCAGAGCCCCTCTCCTGCGAAGCGGGAGAGGGGTTGGGGTGAGGGCGCTTTTGCTTTTGCTCCAGCTTTTGACCTATCGGGTCCCCTTCCGCAGCGACGGAGCTGGCAGTCAAGACCCCGAACGGGGCGACGCACACGGATGTGCGTCGTTTTTCGACGATACAGGGATGTATCGTCGAAAAATCCTGCCAGCGGAGTGGACCTGGAGCGCGCAGCGCGGAAGGCGCGTAGGCAGGGTGTGCTTGACCAGCCATTCGGCTGTTGAGAAAGCACCTCTTTGGGCCACGTTTCTTTGCACAAGCAAAGAAAGATGCGCTCGCGCCCCGAAGGGGGGCGAGAGCTTTTGATTCTGGTTTTGCCGTTGCCGCTGCTTTGGAGGTGCCAAAGGGCAAGTCAAAGTCAAAGCAAGGGCTTTCGCTCCCCGTCGGGGAGCGAGTCACTTTTCTTTGCTTGTGCAAAGAAGAAGTAACCAAAAGAAAGCACACCCTGCCTCCGCGCCCACGACGCTGCGCGCCGCGGGTCCACTCCGCCGCCGGGATTTTTCGACGAGACGTCCCTGTCTCGTCGAAAAACGACGTGCATCCATGCACGTCGTCCCTGCGGGGTCTTGTCCGTCGGCTACGTCGCTGCGGAAGGGGGCCCGGTAGGTCAAGAGCAGAGGCGAGAGCGGGAGCAACAGCCGAAGCCGAAGCTGGAGCTGGAGCTGGAGCAGAAGCCAGAGCGATTCCCGCCTTCGCGGGAATGACGGTTTCTTGCTGCGTGAGAATGGTGGTGTCGTGTCGCGTGAGGTCGCAGGAAAGCTCTCTCAAAAACAAAACAGCACCGGGCTTTGCCGGTGCTGTTTCTGTTCGCCCCGCATGCGCGACCACGGCGGCGGCAACCGAGGAGAGACCGGTTGCCGCCGCTTGCGTGATCACGGCTTGATCATCTCCAGGCCGCGTACCTCGATGATGCCCAGGCCCGGTGCGTCGGTGATGCTGATCTCCGATTCGTTGAAGATCACGCCGCCTACCACCGGATTGAACTGGCTCAACGATGGGCCATCCAGATCCACCTTGTTGATCGCGCCGGACTTGGCCACGCCAAGATGTACTGCCGCCGCCACGCTGATGCTGGACTCCAGCATGCAGCCGATCATGCAGGGCACGGCGTACAACGAGGCGATATCGGCAATCTTGATCGCGTTGGAAATGCCGCCGGTCTTCATCAGCTTGATGTTGATGATGTCGGCAGCACCCTGCTGTATCAGGTCGAATACCTGGTGCGGGCTAAATACACTTTCGTCGGCCATCACCGGCGTGTTGACGCGCTCGGTGACGTACTTCATGCCGGCGATATCAGCCGCCTTCACCGGCTGCTCCAGCAGCTCCAGCACGACGCCAGCGTTTTCCAGCACGTGCATTGCATACACCGCCTGCTTGGCGGTCCAGCCCTGGTTGGCATCAAGACGCAGCAAGGCGCGGCCTTCGACGGCGGCGTGGATCGCCTTGACCCGTTCGATGTCCAGGCCGATGTCCTTGCCAACCTTGATCTTCAATGACTCAAAACCGCGCTCCACTGCCGACAATGAATCGGCCACCATCTTGTCGATGTAATCGACGCTGATGGTGATGTCGGTGGTGATCACCGGATCGCCGCCGCCTAGCATCTGGTACAGCGGTGCCTTGTGCAGCTGTGCCCACAGATCGTAGATGGCGATTTCCACCGCCGCCTTGGCGCTGGTATTGCGCTCCAGCGAGGTCTGGATCAGCCCGCAGATGCGGTTGAGGTTGCTGATGTCCTCGCCGATCAGGCGCGGCTTGATGAAGGTGTTGATGGCCTCGATGATCGAGCCGTGCGTATCGCCGGTGATCACCGCAGTAGCCGGCGCCTCACCGTAACCGGTGTTGCCGGTGTCGGTGCGCACCATCACCACGATGTCCTCCACCGTTTCCACGGTGCGCAACGCGGTCTTGAACGGGGTTTTCAGCGGCACGCGGAGCATGCCAAGTTCGATGTCGGTGATCTTCATTTGGTGTCTTGCAGGCGGATGCGCTGGATGTTGGTCATGCGGTCGATGTAGCTGGCGGTGTCGCTGGCCATCATCGGCTGCAGCGGGGTCACCGATACGCCGTTGAGGCTGGCATGCACGCGCTTGCCGCTGGCATCGAACCAGCTGCCACCGGAAGTATCGTGGATCACCCAGGTCATGCCATTGGCTTCGCCGAGCATCATCATCACGTGGCCGGGGATGTAGATCAGGTCGCCGACCTGCAGCTTGGCAATCGCATCATTGCGCTTGGCCTTGCTGTCCTTGTCGGTGAAGGGCACGCGGTTCAAGGCCGGGCTGATTGCCTGCGCGCTGGTATTGCGCGGCAGCAGCACGCCGAAATTGCGGTAGATCTCGGAGACAAAGCCGCTGCAATCGCGGGTGTCGTAGGAATGGCCCCAGCCATAGCGTTCGCCGAGGAACTTGAATGCCTGGGTGATCAGGTTGGCCTGGGTCAGCGGCAGGTAGTCGCTGGACGATTCCTGCGTGCGCGGCAGCAGGGCCGGCACCAGTGCCAAGCTGCCGTCGTCATTGCGCACCGGCAGCTGGATCACGTGGCCACCATGTGCCTGCTGGCCGTTGACCGGGTCCATCACCGGCCAGTCGGCCAGTACCGGTACGCGCACGCCCATTTCCAGTTGCAGGTCGGAGACGCGCGGCTCTTCCGGGGTGTGTGCGGTGAAGGCCTTGCCGGCGGTGATCACCCGGTACGGGCCGGTGGCGCCGTATCCGAACACCTGCTCGGCGCTGCCGACGCCGACGAAGCGCTTCTCCATCCACGCCGCATAGCGCTCGCTGGCGACGAACACCCACTTGCCGTCGGCGCTCTCATGCAGCACCGCCACCGCGTCGCCGGGGAACAGCGCCGACTCCTGGAAGCGGTCGATATCGGTATCGCCCTGGCTGCTGAATACTCGCAGCTCGGTGGGGAAGGCGCGCAGCGCGGCACGGTGCACGACCAGGCCGTACTGGATCGGGCGGGTGGCCGGGATCGCATCCAGGCCGAGGTTGGCGGTCACCGCTTGCAGCTGGGCGGGCGTGACCTGCTTGCCATGCACGTCGTACAGGGTGCGGGTTGGGGTCTTGGAGATTCCGGCGATCTGCTCGCGGACCAATACTTGTGGCAGTAGCGCGGGCAGCTTGTGCAGGTCGATGATGGAGGCATCGAGCTGGCGCATGTGTGCGTTCTGCGCCTCGATGGCGGCGCGATCCATGATCACGGCGTCCGCATTGGGCAGCTTGGCGATCCACGGCTGCGGCGTCAGCAGGCCTTCTTCCAGGCCGATGATGCCGGCGTAAGAGGGCGTAACCGCTGCCGCAGGTACCCGCGACAGCGCAAAAGCCGGCCCGGCGCATAGCGCCGTGGCTAGGATCAAAGCCCGCGCAAGCGGGGCAAGGCGTCGGCGCTGGGATAGCGGCGGCAAAGCAAGCATTGGGAAGCTCCCCTCGTTGATGCTCAGGAATATTTATTCCTTTCGCCGTCGAAAGCAAGAATAAATTATTGACCGGCTATCGGGTGCGTGTTACACAGCGTTAACCACCCTGCACGTGGAAGTGTTGCCGTGGCATCAAACGCCGATTCTGCCCGCTTTGCCCGCGTCCCGTTCGCCCGCACGGTCCTCGCCTCTGCGCTATGCATGGGAGTGGCCTGTACGGCCTATGCCGGTGAGGCGCCATCGACGGCGCTGCCCGAGTTGACGGCGCGCGTGGACCGTGGCGATTTTGCCGGCGCGCAGACCGAAATCGACAAGGCATTGGCCGCGACCGGCGCCGATGCCGACAGCCGCGCCGCCTACCTGTTCCAGCAGGAGCGCATGCGCCGCATCCGCCTGGATTTCACCCTCGACGAAGCGCAGGCCAAGGCTGCCGTGCGCAAGTCGGTGCCGGACCTGCGCGACGAAGAATTCAAGGCCTGGGATGACGCAGGTCTGATCGAGCACCTCGACATCGACGGCCAGCGCCGCTGGTTCAAGCGCGCGCCGAACAACCTGTTCCTGTTCAGTGCCGAGGCGTCCAACCGGCGGCCACCGGACAAGCGCGTTTCCCGGCCCGGCCCGTATGAACGGCTGGGCTCGCACCATGTCGAGGTGATCAAGGCGTCGGAGCAGAGCGGCCAGACCAGCATTACTCCGCGGCGGGTGCGTATCACCCAGTCCATAAAGGTCGACGCCGATGCGGTGCCGGCCGGAAAGACCGTACGCGCCTGGCTGCCCTATCCGCGGTCAATACCCGGCCAACAGGACAACATCCAGTGGCTGGCCAGTGTGCCGCAAGGTGCGCAGATCGCGCCCGAAGACACGCTGCAGCGCACCGCGTACGTTGAGCGCAAGGCCGTGGCTGGCACGCCTACCGAGTTTTCGGTCAGCTACGAGCTCACCATCTCCGCGCGTCGTTTCATCATCGACCCGGACAAGGTGCTGCCAACGCCGCGAGACCCAGAGCTGCAGCCCTATCTTGCCGAGCGCGCACCGCATGTGGTGTTCACTCCGGCCATGCGTGAGTTCTCGCGCAAGGCGGTGGGCAATGAAACCAATCCCTACCGCGTCGCCAAGAAATTGTTCGACGCGGTGGATGCGATTCCGTGGGGTGGCGCCCGCGAGTATTCGACGATCAGCAATATTTCCGACTACGCGCTGCATGCAGGTCATGCCGATTGTGGCCAGCAGACCTTGCTGCTGATCGCGCTGCTGCGCATGAATGGCATCCCGGCGCGTTGGCAGTCGGGCATGGTGTATTCGGACAACGAGGTCGGCTACAACAACCTGCACGATTGGGGCGCGCTCTATCTTGCGCCCTACGGCTGGGTGCCGATGGATGTAAGCACGGGCGCACTGGACAGCGACCAGCCCGAGCAACGCAATTTCTATTTCGGCGGGCTGGATGCCTACCGCATCGCGTTCAACGATGACTACTCACGCGCGTTCGTGCCTGCCAAGCAGCACTTCCGCTCGGAGACCGTTGATCTGCAACGAGGTGAGGTTGAGTGGGAAGGGGGGAACCTTTACTTCAACCAGTGGCAATACGACTTCCAGTCGCAGGTTCTGGCGCCGGAGTCCAAGTAATAGAACGTCGTAACCGTTGTCTTACTTATCGATTTACATCTGCAGGAGAGAGCAGGGGATGAACAGGAAAATGTTGAAAAGGGCGGCGCTGACCGTCGCGTTGGGTGCCTGTCTTGGCGTGATGGCGCCTAGCGTGATGGCGCAGAGCGCAAGCGGCGCCATCGCCGGTCGGGCAAGCTCGGGTGATCAGATCACCATCGTCAACAAGGCAACGGGTTTGACCCGTAGCGTCACCGTTGGTAGTGACGGCTCCTATCGCATGGCGCAGTTGCCTATTGGTGACTACAGCCTGCAGGTCAGTCGCAGCGGTGTCACCGACAAGGAGCCGGTTGCCGTCAGTGTGTCGCTGGGCGGTACCACCACCGTCAACCTTGGTGGCGGTGAAGGCGGTGCGGTCACGTTGGATTCGGTGCAGGTGACCGGCTCCAAGATTGTCAATCGTGTCGATGTCTACTCGACCGAGTCCTCGTTCAACATCAAGCGCGAAGAACTCTCGCGCATGCCTGTCGACCAGAGCGTAGCCGCCGTTGCATTGCTGGCGCCGGGTGTGGTGGCCTCGGGTGCGACCTTTGGTGGTCTGACCTTTGGTGGCTCCTCGGTTGCCGAGAACGCGGTCTACATCAATGGATTGAATGTTACCGATCCCTACCGTCGCCAAGGCTTCTCGACCGTTCCTTTCAATTTCTATGAGGAATTCCAGGTCAAGACCGGCGGCTACTCTGCCGAGTTCGGTCGCAGTACCGGCGGCGTCATCAATGCCATCACCCGGTCCGGTGGCAATGAATTCAAGGGCGGCGTGGAAGTGACCATGGAGCCATCGGCGCTGGCATCTTCAAAGAAGGATCACTTTCATAGTGATGGAACACTGGATGAGCGTAGTCGTACCAGTCGCGACACCAGCACCTTGTATAAGACCAACGTGTGGGGATCCGGCCCGCTGGTGAAGGACAAGCTGTTCTTCTTCGCCATGTACGAAAACCGTGATAGTCGTCCGCAGGACTATGATTCCACCGCCGCGTTCATTGGTGGCGGTAACAATGATTTCTGGGGAACCAAGCTGGATTGGCGTATCAGTGATAATCATCAGCTTGAATTGCTTGCGTTCTCTGACAAGACCGAATCAGCCACGGACATCTATACCTACGATTGGAACTCAGGTAAGCGTGGGCGATTGAAGGGCACAAGTGTTGCGGAGTCGGGTGGTGACAATTGGTCGCTCACCTACACCGGGCATCTCAGCGACAATTTCGTAGCCAAGGCAATGTATGGCGTCAACGAGCGGAGCGCATCCAATAGCAGTCCTCAGGACGTCGACTGCAGTATCGTCACCCGTTCCAGTAGCTATCTAGCCAGATTTGGTGAGGAAACAACGCCCGAAGGCTGCCATCCCACCGATATCAGCATCGGCAACCGTGAAGACAAGCGCAAAGCTGCGCGTCTGGATTTTGAATGGACCTTGGGAGATCACCTGGTACGCTTCGGCGTGGATCAGGAAATCATGGATTCCAAAAGTTCGACTCGTTATCCACATGACGGTGTGAGCTATCAAGTGCAGGCTGCTACCGCCGGTGGCTCGTTGAACGGGACCACGATTCCTGCGGGAACCACTGCGATTGTGGACGTGCGTCGCTACATTACGGGTACGCCGGTAACGACCAAGGCGCAGGCAATCTATGTCGAAGACAACTGGAGCGTTACCCCTAACCTGGTGTTGAACCTTGGTCTGCGTGCTGACCAGTTCCATAACAAGTATGCGTCGGGTGTCAGTTTCGCCAAGGCTGACTTCTCGGACATGATTTCACCCCGCTTGGGCTTCAGCTGGGATGTCCGTGGAGACGGAACAACCAAGGTGTTCGGTAACGCAGGGCGTTACTACCTGCCGTTGACCAACAAGCTTGCGGACTACTTTGCGGGGTCGACGGACGAGCACACCTACTACGTGCTCGATGGCTGGACCGAACTTCAGCATGCCGTGGCGGGAACCTACAAACTGCCGAATCTTGGCCAACAGATCGGCCCGGTCAACACCTCAAGCAATGTCGATGCGCCGGAAGAGTTCCGTACTGTGGTGGCTCGTGATCTGAAGATGGTTTATCAGGACGAGTTCATTCTTGGATTCCAGCAGGCCATCAACACGGCCTGGTCTTACGGTGTGAATGCCACGTATCGCAAGATGACCCGTTCGGTGGAAGACGCACGTATCAACCACGTCGAAGGCTGCGATTGGTACTCCGGGGATTGGCCGATCATCAACCCTGGTGAAAAGAACACCTTGTGGTGTCCGGATACCAATAGCTGGGTTACCTTCGACTCGTCCAAAGATGGATACAAGGCAAGCGGCAGCGGGATGATCACCGGCTACGCGAAACCGAGACGTACCTACAAGGCAGTGGAGTTCCAGGTCGATCGCGCTTGGGATGACAAATGGTCATTCAACGCCAGCTATATCTGGTCAAAGAGTGATGGCAACATCGAAGGCCCGGTGAACTCGGATACCGGCTACAACGACACCAGCTTGGTGCAGTACTACGATCACCCCGCCGTCAATCAGCGGTATGGCGCTCTGTTCAATGACTTCCGCCACCAGTTCAAGCTGCGTGGTGCGTTCAAGCTCAATGAACAGTGGTCCTTCGGCAGTACCTTGTCGGCGCGTTCGGGTGGCCCTATTACCGCTTTTGGCGTCGTCTGGCCGGACGACAACCGAGCTGCTGGTGGTCCTGGCGAGTTCAGTGGTGGTGGCTCGGGCTGGCTGTGCGAGCAGTCGGCAACCAACAACTGCAGCGACTGGAAGACCCGCCAGCTGACATATTCGGAACGCGGCGCGTTTGGCCGCATGCCGTGGGTCATCGATTTGGGAGCCAGTGTGATGTGGACCTTGCCGGTGGAAGGTATTGATCTGAAGGCGCGCCTGTCGGTGTACAACCTGCTCAACCGGCAGACCACCGTCAATGTGCATTCGCGTTACGAGAGTACGCCGGGCACCAAAATGCCTTACTTCGGTCAAGGTACCGTTTGGCAAGCGCCGCGTTACGCGAATCTGGTGGTCACCTGGAACTTCTAAAGTAGTGTGTGAGAACGGCCCGCTTCGGCGGGCCGTTCGCTTTTGTGGAGAGGGATGATGCGATTGAAACTGCTGCTGGCCATCGTTGCCGTGCTTCCGGCAAACCCGGTGCTCGCCGCTGATGCCGATAACGCGCGGATGGATGCGCTTGTCGAGCAGGCGGTGCAGCGGTATCAGCTTCCCGGAATAGCGGTGGGTGTGATCGAGGACGGCAAGGTGGTCCGGCGTATCACCCGCGGTGAGTTGGTAGCGGGCGAGGGCGCGGCGGTCAACGACGACAGCCTGTTCAAGATCGCCTCCAACACCAAAGCAATGACGTCGGCATTACTAGCGCGGTTGGTACACGCCGGCAAGTTGCGCTGGGATGATCCGGTCACCAAGCATTTGCCGCAGTTCCGCATGCGGGACCCTTGGGTCACCCGCAACATGCAGGTGCGCGATCTATTGATCCACAACAGCGGCCTTGGCCTGGGCGCAGGCGATCTGATGCTGTGGCCAGAACCGAACAACTTTGATCGCAACGACATCATTGCCGGCCTCGCCCATCTGAAGCCGACCGGCAGCTTCCGTAGCGAGTACGCCTACGACAACCTCATGTATGTGGTGGCCGGCGAAGTCGCCGCAGCCGCGGGTGGAAAACCGTACTCGCAGCTGGTGCGCGAGGAGATATTCCAGCCGCTGGGCATGCAGCGCTGTCAGGTAGGTGCATGGTCACCGACGGCGCTTGGCAATATCGCGCAGCCGCATCATCGTGATGGCAAGCGCAACATCGCCGCCGAACGCGATCCTGCACAGGTCACCGATTTTCCGTCGATGGCCGCGGGCGGAATACGCTGCAGCGTCAACGACATGTTGCGCTGGATGCAGGTGCTGCTGGATCCGGCGCAGGCGCCGGGTTGGCTGGACGCGACCCAGCGGCGAGCGCTGTGGACCGCGCATATGCCGATGCCGATCAACCAGCGCCTGCGCGACTGGGACAACACGCACTTCTACGCCTACGGCTACGGCTGGCGTCTGTCGGACATGGATGGGCAGTGGAAGGTCGCGCACACCGGCACCTTGTCCGGCATGTATTCCTCGCTGGCCTTGCTGCCGGATCGCAAGACCGGCGTGGTGATCCTGATCAACGGCGAAGGTGAGGATGCGCGTACCGCATTGATGCAGGCCATGCTCAAGCACTACACCGCGCCTGCCGCGAACAATGACGTGCTGCACTACGCAGGCTTGATCGACGAAGCGGCCGCGCAGCGGCGCTCGGCCGGTCATGTGCGCCCGGCATTGCCGGATGCGCGGCCAGCCACGCTGGCCGAGTTCGGCAGCAAGGCTGGCGTCTGGCAGGACCCGTGGTTCGGCGAGGTGTCCTTGTGCCCGCGTGATGGCAAGCTGCAGTTCGCCTCGGTCAAGTCGCCGCGCATGACCGGCCAGGTGATGCGCGCCGGTGAACGTTGGTATGTGGTCTGGCAGGGATTGGGCGAAGATGCGGATGCCTGGCTGGAATTCTCCGGCGACGCACAACAACCGCTGCTGCACCTGCGCGCCATCGACCCGGATATCGACTTCAGCTATGACTACCCCGATCTGGAATTCCAACGCCATGGCGATTGCCGCTAAATCGTTGCCCTTGTTGCTGGCGCTGTTGCCGTTCACCGCGTTTGCCCAGCAGGTGCAGGTATCGGCGGCAAAGACACCTGCGCAGGCAGGTATCGTCGATGTCACCACCTTGGCACCGGATATCGCCCTGGATATCCGCTACGCCGGCACCGACAACTTCACCGGTCGCGTCGTCCCCGGCTATGAAGCACCGCGTTGCTATCTGCTGCAGCCGGCGGCGCAGGCCTTGGCGCGGGTGCAGCGCGGCCTGCGCGCGCAGGGCTACCGCCTGCAGGTGTTTGACTGCTACCGGCCGGTGCATTCGGTGACCTCGTTCGTCGCCTGGGTACACGATGGCAAGGATCAGATCGCCAAGCAGCGCTACTACCCCAATATCGACAAAAGCCGTCTGCTAGATGGGTATATCGCCGAAACTTCTGGCCACAGCCGGGCGGCGACGGTGGACCTGGGCGTGCTGGATTGCCGCAGCATGCCTTGCACCGCCTTGGACATGGGCACCGGCTTCGATCGCTTCGATGTGCTGGCGCATACCGCCAATCCAGATATCAGCGCGGCGCAGAGGCAGAACCGGCAGCTGCTGCTGGATGCGATGCAGGCGCAGGGCTTTGCCAACTATCCGATGGAATGGTGGCATTACACCTTCAAGCCCGAGCCCACGCCGACCACGGCCTACGACTTCCCGGTGCGTTGAGCGGGGCAGGGGCGGTTAGACTGCGGTTCCCTGAATGGACCGCGCCGCGCCCATGAATCTGGTTCTGCATTACGGCCTGCTGGGCTCGCTGGAAGCTGGCTTGATCGCCTTGGCGATTGGCTTCGTGGTGTTCGCATTGTGGTGGCAGGTGTGCCGGCGTGCAGGGCTGAGGCACGGACATGCCATCGCCTACTCCGCGCTGATAGCGGCGGCCATTGCTGCTGGCGTGGATGGCTGGAAGCTGTTTTCGCTGGGCATGGTCAACCTGCAGTCGCCGCTGTACGCCAAATTAGCGCTGGCTTCGATCCATGATCCGGACCAACTGGGCACGCGCGTGCTGTTTGAGTTGATCGGTGTAGCCGTTGGTGTCGGTCTGGGTTGGTTGTTGTTCAGTTCGCGGCAACCGCTGGCTGACACCACGCATGATGCTTGAGGCGTCGGCATTGTTTCGATAGGCACGATGGTTGGAACGCTCTAATCATCGGCTTACTTTCACTTCATGCACGGCTAACAGGGGCGGTAACCGCTGATCGGGTGCAAGTGGTTAACAGGATGTTCGCAGCGGTTTTCAGGGGTGCAAGCGATTCAGGCGCAGCTTGTCAGGGTTGGGGTGTGCGGAATTTCCGCGCTTTTGCCAACACACGAGGAAGACCTGATGACCGTACGTAATCGCACCCCGCTGTTCGCCCTGGTTGCCATCGTTGGTTCCGCGCTTGCACTGCCGGCCATGGCCCAGGACGCACAGGATCAGGCCGCCGCCGCGCAGGCACAGGCTGCAGAAGCACAGGATTCGGCCGCACAGGCGCAGAGCGCCGCAGCCAGCGCGTCGAGCAGCGCCGCCAAGGCCTCGGCAGCGGCCGGTGGCGGCCAGAGCTGGGCGGACGTGGACGCCGATGGTGATGGCGTCATCAGCAAGACAGAGTCGCAGGCCAATGCTGGTTTGGCGCAGGTATTTGATGAGGCGGACGGCAACAAGGATGGCAAGCTGACGGCGGATGAGTACCGGACTTATGCGGCTGCGCATAAGAAGTAATTGCTGTTGGGGTTGAAGCTTCAAGAGCACCCCTCCCCAACCCTCCCCTTGCCTGCGGCAAAGGGAGGGGGCTGAACTCTGGCGCTACCGGTCAGCGCAGGGCACCCGCTCTTCCCCCTCCCTTTGCCGCAGGCAAGGGGAGGGGTGCTTCTGCTGTTGCACTTTGCTTGAGCTGCCAATCCAGTCATCCAGAACCGCACTTCCAAGCGCAATCCCCTATTCACTACAGGGCAGATTGCTATCCTGTGCGGCATGAACATGCAGACTTCCCCCTCCGCCATCGGCCTGGTCGGCTTCGACGGCGATGACACGCTCTGGAAGAGCGAAGACTATTACCAGAAGGCCGAGCACGAATTTGGCCTGATCCTCAGCAACTACATTGACCTGCACGACGCCGGCACCGCCCAGCATCTGCTCAAGGTGCAGCGGCGCAACCTGGCGGTATTCGGCTATGGCGCCAAGGGCATGACCCTGTCGATGCTGGAGGCCGCCATCGAGCTGACCGACGAGAAGATCTCCGCGCATGACCTGCGCCAGATCGTCGAGATCGGCCGCCGCACGCTGGAGCATCCGGTGGATGTCATCGATGGCGTCCGTGAAGCCGTGGCTGCCATCGCCGCCGAGTATCCGGTGGTGCTGATCACCAAGGGCGATCTGTTCCACCAGGAGCAGAAGATCGAGCGTTCCGGCCTGCTGGACCTGTTCCCGCGCATCGAAATCATCTCGGAAAAGGACCAGTCGACCTACGCCAAGGTATTGGCCGAGTTCAACATGCCGGCCGAACGTTTCGTGATGATCGGCAACTCGCTGCGCTCGGATATCGAGCCGGTGCTGGGTCTGGGCGGCTGGGGCATCCACACCCCGTACGCGATGACCTGGGCACATGAGGCCGAGCACGGTGTCTCCGCAGAAGAGCCGCGCCTGCACCACGCTGACACCGCCCACCAGTGGCCGGAAGCAGTGCGCGCTGTCGCCGCGCAGGCCGCTGCGGCGCAAGGCAACTGAGGTGAGTGCGGTCAGCTCCCGGCAACACCTGCGTCGGCCAGCGTTGCTGCTGCGACTGGGTCTGCTGGCAGCTGCCGTGCTGCCCTTGCCGTTGCTGGCACAACAGCCGGCAACGGCAGCGGTGGCCGAGGTCTACGCGCCGGCCACCGGTGACGCCTGGGTGGACAAGCAGCTGGTCGACATCAACGCCTATGCCGCGCGTTACCCGGAAGCCTTTGTCGACGAGCTGGCGCGTTATGCCAGCGCCCGCCCGGGTTATGTGCAGGCCTTGCTGCAGGACCATGGCTGGAAGCCAGGCGATGTCTATCTGGCCTGTTTCTGGGGCAAGCTCAACGGCAGCAACTGCCGTACCGCGGTAAAGGCCCGCGCCCAGCAGCCCGAGGCCAGCTGGAAAGAGGTGCTGGCCGGCCTGCAGCCGCCGCCAGACAACCTGCGCTGGCGCGCCCTGCGCCACGCCATCGTCGCCAGTTTCGACCACTGGGACCGGCCGATAGCGCTGGACCCACTGCTGCAGCGCCAGCTCGGCGACCGCGCCCAACGCGAGGCGGCAGCGCGCAAAAGCGCCGCGGAGTAAACGGCGGCAGTAATTGCTGCCGGGCGGATAGGCGTGGCGGTCGATTCCGGGCGAAAATGGGATTCCTTCGATTTCGCGTCAAAGCGCTTTGTCATGACCGCCGACCGTTTCGTTTCGCCCGATCACATCCGCAGCCTGTTTTCGCAGGCGATGTCGCATATGTACCGCACCGAAGTGCCGTTGTACGGCACCTTGGTGGAGCTGGTTGGCGCGATCAACGCCGACGTCCTGGCCGCGCAGCCAGCACTGGCCGCGCAGATGCAGCGCAGCGGCGAACGCGAGCGCCTGGACGTGGAGCGCCATGGCGCGATCCGCGTCGGCACTGCGCAGGAACTGGCCACGCTTGGCCGCCTGTTCGCGGTGATGGGCATGCAGCCGGTGGGCTATTACGACCTGTCGGTGGCCGGCGTGCCGGTGCATTCCACCGCGTTCCGCCCGGTCGATGGCGAGTCCTTGAACCGCAACCCGTTCCGCGTGTTCACCTCGCTGCTGCGGCTGGAGTTGATCGAGGACGCCGCGCTGCGCGAGCAGGCCGCCGAGATCCTGGCCCGCCGCAACATCTTCACCGCTGGCGCGCTGCAGTTGATTGAGCAGTGCGAGCGCGACGGCGGCTTGAGCGAAGACGATGCCTGGCGCTTCGTCGTCGAGTCACTGGAAACCTTCCGCTGGCACAACGAAGCCACCGTCTCGCTGGAAACCTATCACGCACTGCACGGCGCGCATCGCCTGGTTGCCGACGTGGTCAGTTTCCGTGGCCCGCATATCAACCACCTCACCCCACGCACGCTGGACATCGATGCCGCGCAGGTGGCGATGCAGTCGCGTGGGCTCGCTGCCAAGGCTGTGATCGAAGGCCCGCCGCGCCGTGATTGCGCCATCTTGCTGCGCCAGACCAGCTTCAAGGCGCTGGAGGAACTGGTGCATTTCCCCTCCGGCGCGGATAACGACGCCGGTACGCATACCGCACGCTTTGGTGAAATCGAACAGCGCGGCCTCGCGCTGACGCCGAAGGGTCGTGACCTGTACGACGCCCTGCTTGCGCAGGCGCGCGGCGGCGAAGGCAGTGCCGGTGGCGACTACATGCAGCGTCTGCAGAGCGCGTTCACCGCGTTCCCGGACGACCATGCGACGCTGCGCCGCGAAGGCCTGGGCTATTACCGTTACAGCCTGACCGATGCCGGTCTGGCTGCCGATGCGAATACGCGTGCCTTGCCGGCTGAGGTGTTGATCGAGCGCGGCCTGGCCAGCGCTGATCCGATCATCTATGAGGATTTCCTGCCGGTGAGTGCGGCGGGCATTTTCCAATCGAATCTTGGCGGCGGCGAACAGCGTGCGTATGCCGCGCGTGCCAACCGCGATGCTTTTGAGCAGGCATTGGGAGCGACGGTCAGCGATGAGTTCGCGATCTACGAGCGCCTGCAGGCTGAGTCGCTGGCGGCGCTGAAGGGTTGATGCATTGCTCCCTCCCTTTGCCGAAGGCAAGGGGAGGGTTGGGGAGGGGTGCTCTTGCCGTTTGTAGTGCCGAGCCATGCTCGGCAGGGGCTTCACCGGTAACGCCCCATTGCCGAGCATGGCTCGGCACTACAGGGACGCTTCAGGCGCCGTAACGGGTCTTCAACATCGCCCACGCCGAACGCAGCGCCAAGGCCTCACCGCCGGCCGGGCGGCCCGGGCGTTCGCCGTCGTTCCAGGCGTAGACGTCCAGATGTGCCCACACCTGGCCTTCGTTGATGAAACGCTCCAGGTACAGCGCTGCAGTCACCGAGCCAGCCATGCGCGAGCCGGCGTTGGCCAAGTCGGCGATGCCGCTGTTGAGGTAACGCAGGTAGGGACGCCACAACGGCATGCGCCAGACCGGGTCGCGGGTGCTGTCGCCAGCCTGCAGCCATTGGTTGGCCAGGGTGTCGTCATTGGCGAACAAGGCCGGCAGATCCGGGCCCAGCGCGATGCGCGCAGCACCGGTAAGGGTGGCGAAATCGAGGATGGTGTGCGGGTTCTGCTCGCTGACGTAGGTCAGCGCGTCGCACAGCACCAGGCGGCCTTCGGCGTCGGTGTTGTCGATCTCCACGGTGATGCCCTTGCGGGTGGTGATCACTTCGCCGGGACGGAAGGCATCCGGGCCGACTGCGTTCTCAACTGCAGCCACCACCAGGGTCAGCTGCACCGGCAGCTGCTGCGCCATCACCAGGCCCGCCAAGGCGATGGCGTGGGCGGCACCGCCCATGTCCTTCTTCATGTTGCGCATGCCGTCGGCCGGCTTCAGATCCAGGCCGCCGGTGTCGAAGCACACGCCCTTGCCGACCAGTGCCAGATGCGGCGCACCAGCGTTGCCCCAGCGCAGCACGATCAGGCGCGGTGCGCGGTGCGAGGCGCGGCCAACGGCGTGGATGGTCGGGAAATTCATTTCCAGCAGTTCGTCGCCGGCAATCACTTCCAGTTCGCCACCGTGGGCTTCGACCAGATCGCGCGCGGCGTCTTCCAGCTGCTGCGGGCCCATGTCTTCGGTCGGTGTGTTGACCCAGTCGCGCACGCGCAGGCAGGCGGTCACTACATCGAGAATCTCAGCGGCCGGTGTTGCCAGCAGTTGTGCGGCCGGGCGGGCCAGCTTGCGGTAGCGGTCGAAGCGGTAGCTGCCCAGGCCCCAGCCGATCTGCAGGTTGGCGCTGCTGCTGGCGTCCAGCTCATTGGCGAGCTGCCAGCTGGTGCCGGCCGGCAGCGCGAACGGGGCGTGCGCATAGGCGTAGGCATCGGCGTGATCGCCAACGCCCAGCACCGCACCGGCAATGCCGTTATCGCCGGGGATCAGCAGCACGCTGTTCGGTGCGGCGTTGAATTGTTGTGCTGCGGCCCAGGCCTGCACGGCGGCAGGCTGCTGTGCCTTCCACGCGGCAAAGCCGTCGCGGTCCAGCACGTACAGCGGCAGGGCGTTGGTGGAATCAGCGGTGTAAGCAGTAATCGGGGTCATGGTGCTCTCTAAAGCGTCTGCTGGCGGCCGTGGCTTAGCGCTGCGGGTTGGAGGCGTTGCCATCCAACCAGTCGGCCAGTCCGGTCAGGGTGTCGAACTGCAGGTCAGGCTGCAGCTCGGTGTGGGTCCATGAATGTTCTTCGCGGTTGATCCAGCAACCACGCAGGCCGGCGCGCATCGCACCGGCTACGTCCATTTCGGCGTGATCGCCGACGTGCAGTACCTGCGCGTGCTCAACGCCAAGGCGTTCGCAGGCGGCATGGAAGATGCCCGGGTCCGGCTTGGCCGCGCCGAACTCGCGTGAGCCCAGCTGGAAGGCGAACAGCTCGCCGATGCCAATGCGCTGCAGGTCGGCATTGCCGTTGCTAACCGCAGCAACCGGCACGCGCGCGGCGATGCGGCGCAGTGCCGCCAGTGCATCAGGGTAGAACTCAACCTGGTTGCGCGCGGCGTAGAACGCTTCGTAGGCCGGGTCGAGCAGGTCCATGCTTGCGCCGCTCTTTTCCAGCGCCTCGGCCAGGGTCAGCCGGCGCAACGCGCTCAGGTCGTAATGCAGCTGCGGGTTGTCGCGGAACGAGCGTTCGCGCAGTTCACGCATGGCCGCGACCGGGTACATGCTGGCGGTGGCCGGGCTGTGTTGCAGCATCCAATCGTGCAGCACCTGGTCGATGCGGGCGCCGATGGGAGCGAACGGCCACAGCGTGTCGTCCAGATCGAGGGTGATGGCGAGTACGGGAAAGTTCATCCGGGCATTTTACGCCAAGCCTATGAGCCGGGCCTGTAGGGGCTGTGGCTGCCCGATCTTGCTTGTGGGAGCGGCGTGAGCCGCGAAGCCGGTGCATCATCAGTTGGCAGAGGTGCTGGTGGCTTCAGCACCACCAGTTTCGCGGCTGACGCCGCTCCTACAAAAGCAGGGCTTATTCCAGCAGCTTTGCCCAGCCGTGCATGCCATCCACCCTGCTCAGCACCAGCTTCACGCAGACCAGCAGTGGCACTGCCAACAGCAGGCCGATCATGCCCCATAGCCAGCCGAACAACATCAGCGCCAGGATCAGCATCAGCGGCGAGATCGCCATGCGGCGGCCAAGCACGATAGGCGTGATCAATTGCCCCTCCAGCGTATGCAGGGCCAGGTAGGCCAGTGCGGGCAGCAAGGCGGTCAGTGGATCGCGGAACTCGACGAAGCCCATCAGCAGCATCAGCACGATGCCGATCAATGGCCCCACATACGGGGCGAAATTCAGCAGCGCGGCTACCGTGCCCCACAGCAGGGCTTCGGGCAGGGCGATGCCGAGCAGCATCAGCACCCCGGACAGGATCAGGCCCAGGGCGACGTTGATGATGGTGATGGTCAGCACGTAGCGCGACAGCTCGCGCTCGATCGAGCGCAGGATTTCGGCAGTGAAGCGCTTCTGCTGGCGGTTGGGTAGCAGCGCGATCACATGCCGCTGCAGGTTTTCGCCATAGATCATGAAGAACAGCGTCAGCAGCACCACCGCCAGCGCCGAGGCGGCCAGCTTGGGCGTGCGCACCAGTGCCTTGTAGGGATCGTCGAGCTGGGTGCGGATCACCTGCACCTTGCGGTTGCCTTCACCGCCAGCGGCGCGGGCGAAGCTCTCCGCTGCCAGGTTGGCCTGCTGCACGGGTTTGACGAAGTCCTGCACCTGCCGCGAGATCTGCCGCATCTGCTGCGGCGCTTCCTGCACCCATTCGGTGGCCGGGCCGGCCAATTGCACTGTCAGCGCTGCGCTGCCGGCCAGACCCGCGGCCAGCACCAGCAGTGCGCCGAGGAAGCGTGGCAGGTGCAGTTTCTGCAGCAGGCGGATGATGGGGTTGCCGATCAGCGCGAAGAACATCGCCAGCAGCACCGGCAGGATCACTTCCTGCGCGGCCCACAGCGTATAGCCCACCGCCAGCGTCGCCAGCACCACCAGGGCGACTGGCGCGCGTGGTCGTGGCGCAGGGGTTTCAGTGGGGCGGGGTATGGCTTCGGGCAACGGGTCAGACATGCGGGCAGTGCTCCGTGAACGGAACGGCGCGCAAGGGCGCCGTGCTCAGGATTCTGACAGTTCTGTCGCCGCTTCGGCGGGGCCGGGTGGCGTGCTGTTGTTGCGCGCAGTGGCGGGCGGCGGCGTGTTGTCCTCGTCGCTCTCGTCGTCGCCTTCATCAGTATCGGCCGCAGCCTGCCCGGCCATCACCCCGGCCGCAGCCGCAGCGGCGGCAAACGAGGCAACCGAAGCCTGCGCGCTGCTGACCAGCCCGGACACCGAGCCGATCATCTGCAGCCAGCGGCTGCCACTGAAGGCACCGCCGGGTTCCAGCTTCCCGGCCAGGAAGCCGCCGGCCAGGCCGACAACCACGATGCGGCCGGGTGTCCATGCGCTGCGCCAGCTCTGGTTGAGCTGGTCCCAGTGCTGGGTGGTTTCCTCGCCACGCACCTGCACCACGGCTTCAGCGCGGCGTACGCGGCGTTGCAGGGCTTCGAAATTCACGGTGTGTGCTCCCCGGGTATCTTCACTTCGGCATCGGGGTCTTCGCCATTGGGCTCATCAAACAAGCCCAGTCGCGACAACTGCCGGCGGGTGGCATGCATGCCGGTGTGGTGGAAGAAGTAGGACACCCGCCAGATCGCGTAGCCGGTGACGGCCAGGCTGGTAAGGGTCGGGATCAGCAGCGAGACGAACAGCGACAGACCCATGTATTGCAGCATCGCCACCGCAGTGGCCGCCAACAGCAGCCACGCCGAGGCGCCGAACACGATGGCCACGCCGCTCCACGCCAATGAACGACCAAACGCGCTGCGCGCCAAGGACAGGTCGGCCGAAGCCAGCCGGCGCAGGGAGCGCAGCGTGTTGGAAGCCGAGTCCAGCGTCTGCCGGCCGGCTGCGCCAACCTGACGGATGCTTTCTTCCAGCCCGGGCGCCTGGCCCGGGGTGGAATCGTCGCCGGTGGGCGGTGTTGCGTTATCGCTCACGCCGATCAGTCGTTGCTGCGGGCGAGTTTGGCGATGATCCAGCCAGCGGCGAAGGCCACGCCGAACGAGGCCAGCGGACGCTCACGGATGAGGTCGGCGGCGCTGTCGAGCAGGTCCTTGCCCTTGTCCATCAGTGCGTCGACCTGTTCCTTGGCAGCGGCACCGCCAAGTTCGGCAGCGGCCAGGCCGGACAGCGCGCTGTCGGACAGTTCAGCCTTCATGTTGGCCTTGCCCAGGCGCAGTTCGTCGCCGGCAGCACCGGCAGCGCCCTTGACGGCCGAGCCAGCGGCAGAAGCGGCGGACTTCAGGTGTGCGCCAGCCTCGCCCAGGTGGTCCTTCATGTTCTCGGTATTGGTGGGGCTCATCGTGATCTCCTGGTTTCAGCGGGTGCGCCAGATGGCGCGCGGTTGCAACAGAACTCAACAAATAGCAGTTGCCGGGTGTAAACAACGTTACGCCGGCACAACAAGATGCTCACTTGAGCATCATCGCATCATCAATTGGCCACGCTGGCTGCCACCACGCAGGATGCTCAACACCAGCTGCGGCGGGCGTTGGCCGAAGCTGGCGCGCCAGCCGGCGAGGTCGGTGAACGCGCCGCTGCTGGCTGCAAGAATCACATCGCCACTGGCCAAGCCTGATTGCGCGGCGCGGCTGCCGCGCGCCACTTCGCTGACCAGCACGCCGTTGATGCCGGCCTGACGCAGCGATTCGGGCAGGTCGGCGAAGGTGGCGCCGCTCAGGCGCGGGTCCAGCGTGTCGCCGGCCACTGCGCGCGGTTGTTCCTTCAAGGTGGCCTTGAGCTGCAGCGGCTTGCCATCGCGGCGCACTTCCAGATCGACCGTGCGGCCAACTGTGGAGAGACCCTCAAAGTTGTGCAGGGCCTGCGCGCTGTCCACGCGCTGGCCGTTGATCGCGGTGACCACGTCGCCCGCCTTTACCCCGGCCGCTGCCGCACCGGAACCGGCCAGCACGCGCGTCACCAAAGCGCCGCGTGCTTCTTCCAGGCCCAGGCCCTGGGCGATCTGCGGCGTCAGGTTCTGGGTTTCCACGCCCAGCGTGCCGCGCACCACCACGCCCTTGGTGATCAGCTGCTCGACCACGTCGCGGGCAAGATTGGACGGAATGGCCAGGCCCAGGCCGATGTTGCCGGCCATGCTGCCCTGCGGGTTGTAGCTGGCGGTATTGATGCCGACCAGTTGGCCGTTGAGGTTGACCAGCGCACCGCCGGAATTGCCGGGGTTGATCGAGGCATCGGTCTGGATGAAGTTCTGGTAGCCCAGCCCGCGGATGCCGCTGCGGCCCACCGCCGAGACGATGCCGGAGGTGACTGTCTGGCTGAAGCCGAACGGGTTGCCGATCGCCACCACGAAGTCGCCCACGCGAAGTTGGTCGCTATTGCCCAGCGGCAGTGCGGTCAGCTTTTCGGCCGGGATGCGGATCAGGGCGATATCGGTATCGCGGTCAGAGCCGAGGAACTCGGCCTTTACCGTGCGCCCATCGGCCAGGGTGACCTGCACGTCGTCGGCGTTCTCGACCACATGATGGTTGGTGAGTACATAGCCGCGCGCTGCATCGATGATCACACCTGAGCCCAGCGACTCGTTGATGCGCTCCTGCGGCACCTGCGGAAACAGGCGGCGGAAGAACGGGTCGTCGAAGTAGGGGTTGCGTACCCGCACCACTTGTTTGGTATTGACGCTGACCACGGCCGGCATCGCCTGCTCCAGCATCGGCGCCAGCGACGGCACCGCCTGCCCGGCGACCGCGGACGGTAGCGCGGCGGTGGTGGGCAATACCGTGCTCAGCGAGGCGGCATCGGCGCGGTTGTCCAGGTGGGCATTGATGGCGGAGACGGTGAAGCCACCAAAGGCGGCGGCCAGCGCCAGGGTCAGCAGAGTCGGGATGGGTCGCATTGCCGGGGGTTCCATGCGGGGGCGCCCGAGGGCGGCGCCGGGGTGGGGCGGGTTGCTGAACACGAGTGTGGCGGGGGGCAGCTAAATCAGCAATGAAACTTCTGCATTGCCGCAATCCCAAGAGGCCCAAGCCCTGCAGGGAATGCAATAGCCCGACGGCTGATTTTTCGTTTGACATCACCCCGTGGGTGGGTAAGCTTGGCCGGGTCATCACCCACTAGATGTTGGGTTGATGTGAAAAGCGTCCCCAAGCAGTAGGGTTTAGTGCTCGGGGTGCAAGCACCCCAACGGAAGGCGTGCAATGACCGCGACAGTGATGCAGAAAACCGGTATTTCCCGGAATCCCCTCATCCCGCTGACAGGCGCGTAAGTACGCGCCTGCGCGTCGTTGTCTTTGCTGCCCGACCCGTTTGGGAAAAGAAAATCGCACCGCAAGGTGCCCCAGGAGAGTTTCCACAATCATGAGTACGGTGCGTCTGGAAGTGGTCAGCAATCAAACCAAGTCGGACATGATCCCTCTGCAACCTGCCTCGCAGGACATCTGGGAAAAGAAGTACCGCCTCACGACCAAGGCGGGCGAAGCGCTGGATGCCGATATCGACGGCACCTACCTGCGCGTGGCCCGTGCCTTGGCTGACGCCGAGGCCACCGACGACAAGCGCGCCTACTGGTATGAGCGTTTTGCCTGGGCCCTGCGCCGTGGCGCGATCCCGGCTGGCCGCATCACTTCCAATGCCGGCGCCCAGCAGCACAAGCCGGCTACCAGCACCATCAACTGCACCGTGTCGGGCACCATCACCGACTCGATGGACGGCATTCTTGAAAAGGTCCACGAAGCTGGCCTGACCTTGAAGGCCGGCTGCGGTATCGGCTACGAGTTCAGCACGCTGCGTCCGCGCGGTGCCTTCGTTGCCGGCGCTGGCGCCTACACCTCCGGGCCGATGTCCTTCATGGATATCTACGACAAGATGTGCTTCACCGTGTCCTCGGCCGGTGGCCGTCGTGGCGCGCAGATGGGCACCTTCGACGTATCCCACCCGGACGTTAAGGACTTCATCCGCGCCAAGCGCGAAGACGGCCGCCTGCGCCAGTTCAACCTGTCGCTGCTGATCACCGATGGCTTCATGGAAGCCGTCAACACCGATGCCGACTGGCAGCTGGTGTTCCCGATCAACACCAAGGAACAGGCCGAGCTGGACCCGTCCAGCGGTGAGGAAGTGGTGTGGCGCGAATGGCCGACCCACGAAAACTACATCGTCCGCGATGACGGCCTGGTGGCCTGCAAGGTGTATGGCCACATCCGTGCCCGTCACCTGTGGGACATGATCATGGTCTCCACCTATGACTACGCCGAGCCGGGTTTCATCCTGATCGACCGCGTCAACGAGATGAACAACAACTGGTGGTGCGAGAACATCCGCGCAACCAACCCCTGCGGCGAGCAGCCGCTGCCGCCGTATGGCGCCTGCCTGCTGGGCTCGGTGAACCTGACCAAGTTCGTGCGTGACCCGTTCACCGACAAGGCCTCGTTCGATTGGGACGAGTACAAGGAAGTGGTGCGCGTGTTCACCCGCATGCTCGACAACGTGGTCGAAGTGAACGGCCTGCCGCTGGAACAGCAGCGCAACGAGATCATGCGCAAGCGCCGCCACGGCATGGGCTTCCTCGGCCTGGGCAGCACCATGACCATGCTGCAGATGAAGTACGGCAGCACCGAGTCCTGCGAGTTCACCGAAGCCATTGCCCGCGACATGGCCGTGGCTGGCTGGGAAACCGGCCTGGAACTGGCCCGTGAGAAGGGCGCCGCCCCGATCATGGAAGAGCAGTTCCCGGTCACCGCCGCGATGCTGCGCCAGCGCCCGGAAATGAAGAAGGACGGCTGGAAGGTCGGCCAGAAGATCGCCGGCAAGGTGCTGCATGCCCGCTACAGCCGCTACATGCAGCGCGTGGCCACGGTGGCCCCGGAGCTGGTGGAAGAACTGGCCACGGTCGGTTCGCGCTTCACCCACCACAGCTCCATCGCCCCGACCGGCACCATCAGCCTGTCGCTGGCCAACAACGCCTCCAACGGCATCGAGCCCTCGTTCGCGCACCATTACAGCCGTAATGTGATCCGCGAAGGCAAGAAGTCCAAGGAAAAGGTGGACGTGTTCTCGTTCGAGCTGCTGGCCTACCGCCAGCTGGTCAACGACAAGGCCATGCCGTTCTCCGACGAGGCTGACGCCCAGCTGCCGGAGTACTTCATCAGCGCTGACGACATCTCGCCCAAGGAACACGTGGACGTGCAGGCCGCCGCGCAGAAGTGGGTGGACAGCTCGATTTCCAAGACCGCCAACGTACCGACCGATTACCCGTACGAGCAGTTCAAGGACATCTACCGCTACGCCCACGAGCAGGGCCTGAAGGGCTGCACCACCTTCCGCTTCAACCCGGCTGCCTTCCAGGGCGTGCTGGTCAAGGAAGCGGATCTGGAGAACACCACCTACCGTTTCGAGCTGGAAGACGGCCAGACGGTGGAGGTCAAGGGCAACGAACAGATCGAGTACGACGGCGAAATGCACACCGCCGCCAATCTGTTCGATGCCCTCAAGGAAGGCTATTACGGCAAGTTCTAAGTGCCTTCATCGCCCTCCCGGCCGCGCGCTGGGAGGGCAATGACGGTGGCTTCGTCGCCACCTTCTTGTTTCACGTTGCATCGGCTTCGATATAGCATCGCCACATTACAGACCCGATGCCCTTAGGAGGGCTTTATGAGCAATGGTAATGGTGTGACCGCGACCGTAACCCAGGTTGCCGAGAACGTGAAAGAAACCGTCAAGGAAACCGTCGCCCACGCCGGCGAGAGCATCGCGGCAACCGCCAGCGACGCCGTGGTTGCAGTGAAGGCCAGTGCAAAGAAGGTTGAGGCCGGCGCCAAGAAGCAGGTTGCCAAGGTCAAGAAGGCCGTCAAGAAGGCTGAAAAGGCCGTCAAGAAGGCTGAGAAGGTCGTCGCCAAGAAGGCCAGCGCGGCAAAGAAGGAAGTAAAGAAGAAGGTCGCCTCCGTCCGCCAGAAGCTGGAAGCCGCCAAGGCCAACGCCACGGCTGAAGCCACCGAGCTGAAGAAGAAGGGCGCCGGCAAGCGCGCAGCGACCAAGAAGGCCATTGCCAAGGTCGAGAAGAAGGCCGCCACCAAGGTCGCCTCGGCCAAGAAGACGGTGAAGGCTGCTGAGAAGAAGGTCGCCAAGGCCGTCGGCAAGAAGGCTGCTGCCGCCAAGAAGTCGGTGAAGGCCACCGAGAAGAAGATTGCCAAGGCTGTCGTCAAGAAGACCACCGCTGCCAAGAAGGCAGTGAAGAAGGTCGAAAAGAAGGCTGCCAAGAAGGTCGCCGCCGTCAAGAAGACGGTGAAGGCCACTGAAAAGAAGGTCGCCAAGAAGGTTGCCAAGAAAGTAGCCGTCAGCAAGAAGACGGTTGCCAAGAAGGTTGCCCTGACCAAGAAGACCGTGGCCAAGAAGGCCGCTACCGCAAAGAAGACGGTTGCCAAGAAAGCAGCCAGCGCCAAGAAGACGGTTGCCAAGAAGGCCACCGCAGTGAAGAAGGCCGTCAAGAAGGCCACCCGCAAGTAAGCCGCACCGCGCACCCCGTCCCGCAGGGGCGGGGTTGCCGCCACCTGCATCGCAGCACCACAACGTATAACCAGGATTCGTACCATGGCCGTCAAGATCGACAAGAAAATCAAGGGTTACTCCGTCGTCACTCCGGACGACAAAGCCCGTGAAGCAGCAGCGGCCAAGGCCCCGGTCACGGTGGCCCAGGACGAATCCCCGATCGACAACATCGTGCACATGCACGAGCGCATCGAGCGCCCGGAAGTGCTGATCGGCAGCACCTACAAGATCAAATCACCGCTGGTGGAGCACGCCTTCTACGTGACCATCAACGACATCGTGCTCAACCAGGACACCGAGCACGAGCTGCGCCGCCCGTTCGAGATCTTCATCAACTCCAAGTCGATGGAGCATTTCCAGTGGATCGTGGCGCTGACCCGCATCATGTCCGCCGTATTCCGCAAGGGCGGCGACGTCACCTTCATCGTTGACGAAATGAAGGCCGTGTTCGACCCGAAGGGCGGCTACTTCAAGGCCGGCGGCGTGTACATGCCGTCGCTAGTCGCCGAACTCGGCTCCATCGTCGAAGAGCACATGAAGACGATCGGCCTGCTGCACGACCCGGAAATGAGCGCCCACCAGCGCGCTCTCATCGCCGAGAAGCGCAAGCAGTTCGAAGAACGCTCAAAAAAAAACAGTGAAGTAATCGCAGCGCCGGCGCAAAGCACCGCGCTCGCCCCCTCCCTTTCGCAAAGCGAAGGTGAGGGCCGGGGAGGGGTAGCTTCTGAGGTAGTCATTCTCGAAGCAGACACCGAAAGCGCCGACAACGGCAGCTTCCCAGCCGCCGCCACCATGTGCCACAAGTGCAGCACCAAGGCGCTGGTGATCATGGATGGCTGCCAGACTTGCTTGAATTGTGGGTATAGCAAGTGCGGGTGATTTGATTGCTGCTTCGTTCCAAAGAAGGCAGGTTCGTAAATGAGCCTGCCTTCTTATTATTCCCCGCTGGATGGTGGAAGGATAAGAGGCCCTGCGGAGCAGCGCTGGCCTCCTGAGCGGTGAGGTGCTTGACGAACGTCAATCGTTCGAATCAGGCCTTTTGGCTATTTCTTTTTCAATTCAAAGCCATAGGTGAAAAGAAGTTCAGGTTCGCTGGTTTGGCAAGGGAACCGACCTATCAGGTCGCAGGCTTCTTCTTCGGTAAAAGGTGCTGCGCCGATCAACTGGTAGCTGACGCCAAAATCCATCGTTGTTTCGCACTTGCGGGTGCCGTTGCTGTCGGGATTGCACGAGGTGACTAGATTTCCACAACCTCCCTTGATGCTCAGCCGATAGGGCGTGGTTAAGTCGCCACCCTGCCAGTGCACGCCGTTGCAGTAATAGGCATCTTGCCCAACAGGTTGGCCGGCGGCGTTGAAGTAGACCGAGTTGCTTGAGTTGTTGCGCGCTGCGTCGGCATTCGAAGAGAGGAGCGTTGCCGTGAAGAACAGTATCGCCGTGACTATTGCTCGCATAATCAATAACTCCATGTTTGGATTTATGTAGCTGTCGTTTTGTAGCAACTGTTACTTGAGTGCGCTTGTCTCAGGATTTCACCCGAACAAGGCAGAACAAAGTCTGCAATTGCTCATGGCTGATTTCAAATGACATATTGAGTGATTGTTCGGGAAGGCGTGAGATATAGTGAGAAGGTGGTCAGCAAGTGAGTCATGGTTCGCACAGCAGCAGTTCGTTGTTGAGAAACAGCAAACAGGCGAACATTGGGGCAGGGGAACAGAGAAAGCAGGAGGCAGGGAAACAGTAACTAATTCCAGGTAAGCGCAACGAACTCGGAAAACAGGGGTCAGAGTGAACTGCCCCGGATTCCATGGATAAGGTAGTCAGGGGACACTCCTGACCTGTTGATATTGCTGCTCGATCTGTAAAGGCGTGGTGTAGCCGAGAGCTGAA